>NZ_JBFUKN010000034.1:0-62798 GCF_056400845.1 Mycobacterium sp. P4_H6
CACCCGACCACCCACACCATCAGCACACACCGCCACCGCATCCGGACGCACCGCCACCTGACGCGCAAAACCCCCATGCAACGTCACATCACGAGTCACCACCACCGGAACCCCACCATCACCCACCAACACCACCCGCTCAGCAGCACTCAGCGGATCGAGTTCATTCAGGAGCGTGATGTCCTCGTCGGCGAACTGCGCCAGCAGATGAATCAGGTGGCCGAGCATGCGCTCGATCGCCACGCCGGAGAAACGCTGTGCCGAGTAGTCCAGTCGCAGCAGCATCGCGCCGGTGCCGTCATCCCCGTAGGCCATCAGCGCAAGGGGGAAGCTGGTCTGCCCCCGATACTCGAAATGCCGTCCGGGCATCCGGATCTGCATGTCGAGGGTGTGGTGGTCATAGACGATCACGCTCTCGAACAGCGGCGCGCCACGCGCGACCCCGGAGCAGGCCTGCACGGTGGCCAGTGGGGTTTGTTCATGGGGGCGCAGTGCGCTCTGCTGAGCACGCAGCGAGCGTAGCCACGGGGTGATCTCCGCGTTGTCATCGATGCCCACCCGCATCGGGAGGGTGTTGATGAACAGGCCGGTGATCCGGTCGGCGTCATCGAAGCCGGTGATGCGGCCCGCGCGGGTCACGCCGAACACGATGTCGGTCTCCCCGGAGTAGCGGTGCAGCAAGACCGACCAGGCGGCCTGCAACATCGTGCTCATCGAGACTTCCGCCCGGTGTGCCGCCGCGCGTAGCTGATCGGTCAGGGCCTTCGGCAGGCGCTGCTCACAGGTGCCCGCAGGTGCGACGCTGTCCTCGACGGGACGTGCTGCGTCGATCCCGAACGGTGTCGATGTGCAGAAGTCACCCAGCCGGTGTCGCCAGAAATTCTGGGCGGCAACGGAATCAATCGATCGACGCCATTCGATGTAGTCACGGTACGGGCGCGCAGGCGGCAATGACAGCGACTCCCCACGCTGCGCAGCCTCGTAGAACGCGAACCATTCGTACAACACGATGTAGGAGCGCCCGTCGAGCAACGCGTGGTGAAACGTCCACAGAATTCGGGTTTTCCCCGCGGGCAGCCGGGCGATGAACAGCCGCATCATGGGCGCCCGCGACATGTCGAAATCCTGGCGGCAGTCGGCACGCACGTGTGCGTCGAAGCGCTGGTCGGCCGCCTCGGGCGTCATATCCCGCCAGTCGGCGGTGGTGGCGACAAGCGGCGCATGCGCCAGCACTTCCTGGCACGGCTCCCCCACATCCACCCAGCGGAAGCGGGTGCGCATGACCGAATGTCGCTGCATCACCTGCCCCATGGCCTGTTCGAACAGCGCGACATCGAGTTCCTCGCTCACCGTGATGACGACATGCTCGATATTGGCGCCATCTCCGGGTGCACTCAGAGCCTGAAACAGCATGCTCTCCTGCATCGGTGACAGCTCGTAGCGATCCAGCACCTCATTCATGCGTCATCTCCTCCCCGACACTGGGACCAACCACCTGCAGATATTTGCCCGGACGGTCCGGATCGGGCACGAACCACGCTTCCCTGCCGCGGGCATCGCGGCCCTTGCGCGGTTTCGCGGCACGCTCGGGCAGGAGACCGGCGGCCCGCATCTCCATGAGGCTCTCCCCGAATGCCGCGACGATGCCGTCGAGATCGGCATCGCTGTGCGCGAGCGTCAGGAATCCGGGCCGGCCTTCCCGGGTGTGCACACCGCGCGCCCGCATCAGGGCGTGGTACAGCGGTGCGAGTGGCAGTTCGGCCGGAAACGATACGTCGAACCATGACGAGAAGTGCCGGATAACCACCGGCGCACCGAGTTCGGCGATGACGCTTCTCAGCCGATCGACGAAAGCCGTGGTGCGCTGGTTCAGTTCGCGCTGCAGTGCGGGGCCGTCCTCGTGCAGTCGTTGCAGTACCGCACGTGCCGCCGCCAAGGCCAGTGGAGAGCCACCGGAAGACGAATCGTCAAGGTATCTCGCGCTGCCCGCGACGATCCCGATCGGCAGGCCGGCGCCGACCGCGCCGCCGTAGACGGCGATATCGGCGCGCACCCCCAGCAGCGCCTGGGTGCCGCCCGGATGGGTGCGAAATCCCGAAAGGATCTCATCGAGGATCAGTGCGGAGCCGGTTTCCTCGGTCACCTCGCGCAGGCCGCTCAGGAACTCCCGTGACACAAGCCCGCCACTGCGCCCCGGTACCGACTCGACCAGGACCGCCGCGAGCTGCCCGTTCAACGACCGGATCGTGTCGAGCGTCTCCGCGCCGCCGTACTCGAGGATGACCGTGTCACCGCTCAACCCGGCAGCCGCTCCGTGGTCGGCGCCGGTGAACGTCACGATCGCCTCGCGCCCCGACCGCGACCGCGCCAGCCGGACGGCGGCCGCAATGGCCTCGGATTCGTTGTGGCAGCACGCAGCACGCTGCATTCCGACCATCCCGCACACGAGCTCCGCGACCTCGGTCGCCGATGCCCTCGCCGGTCCCCCGTCGCCACAGGATTCGTACTGGCGCTCGATGACCCCGCGGATGAAGGGCGGGTTGTGGCCGAAGAGGATCGCACCGCCGCCGTTGGTGAGGTCGATGTGATCCCGCCCGCCGGCATCCTGCAGGTACGCACCCGAGGAATGCACGGGGATGGCCGGACCGGCCGTCTCCTGCCAATGGTGTCGTTCGATCAGCGCCGCCATTCGGTGCTGTTGTTGATCGGTCATCCCCACCGCCGGCGCGCGTACCGGTGCCGGGACCGGGGCTGGTGTGACGGKCGCGGCGGTGAGTTCTGCCGCGTCATCGGACAACACCGGCAGGATGTGCTCGACCAGCAGGTCGAACGTCGGCGCCTCCTCGACCAGCGTGCGGACGGTGATCTTCGTCGCGAACTGCTTCTGTAATGCGTTGGCGGCCTGGGTGAGAAACAGCGAGTCGAAGCCCATCTGCAGGAAGCTCGCTCCCGGCCTCAGATCCGACCGGTCGACCCCGGAGAGCTCTACGAACACCGTGTGCAGATGGGCCAGCAGGGTGGTCGCCCGATTCCCGGGGTCAGACGGGACCATCAGGGGTGCAGTCGGATTCGGTGCCGGGCTGCGCTGCGCGACGACCTGGGCCGGTTCGCTGTCCGGGCTCGGGTCGACCCAGTGCCGACGGCGCCGGAAGGGGTAGGTGGGCAGCGGTACGCGCCGACGCGGCCCTCCGTGCAGACGCTGCCAGTCGATGTCCACATCACGTGACCAGAGCCGCCCCGCGGCCGCAAGCAGGCATTCGGTGTCCGACTCCCAGTCCTGACCGGGAGACAGCGATGTGGTGATCAGCTGTTCGGGCAGTCGTCGCTCATGCTGGCGAGCCAACATCGTGAGCGTCTGGCCCGGACCGACCTCGAGGAGCGCGATTCGCGGATCGACGAGCGCGCCCACTCCGCTCGCGAACTGCACCGGTTCGCGCAACTGCCGTGCCCAGTAGTGGGGATCGCACGCTTGGTCATCGGTGATCGGCCGGCCGGTGAGGCTGGAGATCCAGCGCAATGTCGGTGCCGTGCGGGATATCCCGGCGACGAGGTCGGCGAACGGCTGCACCGCGGGCTCCATCATCGGCGAGTGGTACGCATGTGAGGTGTGCAGACGCCGGTGTGCGACACCGATCGCGGCCAGCCTCGCCTCGAAGGCGGCGATGGCGTCATGCGGGCCCGAGACCACGGTGTGTCTGGGTCCGTTGAACGCCGCGATCGCCACATCGGGAGTCAGCTCGGCGCTGACCAGATCCGCGGGTGCACGCACACCCAGCATCGCTCCTGCCGGCATGCTGCCCATCAGGCGCGCGCGGGCAGCCACCAGCAGCAGTGCCTCGTCGCGCGAGAAGGTGCCGCCGATGCAGGCGGCGACGAGTTCACCGATGCTGTGACCGATCATCGCGGTGGGCTGCACACCCCAGGACATCCATACCTGCGCCAGCGCGTATTCGACCGCGAAGAGCGCCGGCTGCGTGATGGCGGTCTGGCTCAGCTGCGCGTGTGCGCCGCCGCGATCCGAGTCAGGCGGGTACAGCACCCCGAGCAGATCGACTCCGGTCTCCGACCGCAATACCCGCGCGCACCCGTCCATCGTCTCTGTGAACAGCGGCTCCGACTCGTAGAGCCCACGGCCCATGTCGACGTACTGCGAACCCTGACCCGGGAACATGAACGCGACCCCACCCGATGCCTCGGCGTGTCCGCTGACGTCGTGCACACGCCGCGGATCGGCGGAGTTCAGTAGGGCGATCGCATCGTCGCGGTCGCGGCACACCATTGCGCGCCGGTGGCCGAAGCGCCGCCGCCCGACCTGCAGGGTGTACGCGGTGTCGGCGAGATCGGCGCCCGTGTCCTGTTCGAGGTGGTCCTTGAGATTCTGTGCGGCCCGGTCGAGGGCCTGCGCATCGCGTGCCGACAACACCACCAGTTGCGCGGGGCGGGAAGCCGGTGGCACCGGTTGCGCGCCGGGCGCTTCTTCGAGCACGACGTGCGCGTTGGTCCCACCGAGGCCGAACGAGCTGACGCCGGCGCGACGTGGCGTCGGCCCCTCGGGCCAGCGGCGTTCATCGGCATTGACGAAGAACGGCGTGCTCTCGATGCCGAGCTTCGGATTCGGTGATTCGAAGTTGATGCTCGCGGGCAGTACCCGGTGGTGTAGCGCGAGGGTTGTCTTGATCAGTCCCGCGACACCGGCGGCGACATCCAGGTGACCGATGTTCGACTTGACCGAACCGATCGCGCAGAAACCGTTCTCTTCGGCTCCCCCCGCGCGGAACGCCTGGGTCAGCCCGGCGATCTCGATCGGGTCGCCGAGCGCCGTGCCGGTGCCGTGGGCTTCGACGTAGGAGATCGTCGCTGGATCGATACCGCCGAGCATCTGGGCCATGGAGATCACCCGGGCATGTCCGTCGACGCTCGGCGCGGTGAAGCCGACTTTGGCGTTTCCGTCGTTGTTGAGCGCCGATCCCTTCACGACCGCATAGATGGTGTCGCCGTCCTCGATCGCGTCGCGTAGCCGGCGGAGCACCACGACGCCGAGTCCGTTACTGGACACCGTGCCGGCTGCATCGCGATCGAACGGTCGGCAGTGGCCGTCCGCGGCCAGGATCGAGCCTTCCTCATGCAGATAACCCCGCCGCTGCGGCAGCATGATCGACACCCCACCCGCGAGCGCCATATCGCACTGATAGGTCTGCAGGCTCTGCACCGCGGTGCACACCGCGACCAATGAGGTCGAGCAGGCGTTCTGGATGTTCAGGGCGGGTCCCTTGAGGTCGAACTTGTAGGACACCCGCGTCGCGACGTAGTCGTTCGAGTTGCCCAGCATGACCATGATCGGGCCGAGCGGATCGGTTATATCGTTGCGCGACAGCAGATTCTGCAGGTAATAGCTGCTGGTCGTGGCGCCGGCGAAGACACCGATAGGACCGCTGAACCGTTGGGCGTCGTGGCCGGCCTGCTCGATCGCCTCCCAGGCGGCCTGCAGGAACAGCCGTTGCTGCGGATCGACGATCGCGGCCTCCTTCGGCGTGAAGCCGAAGAACTCCTCGTCGAATTCGTCGACGCCGCCCAATACACCCCGCGCACGCACGTAGTTCGGGCGCGTCTGCGCCTCCGCGTCTTCGCCCCGAGGGCGTTCCAGATCATCGGAACCGAAGTGAGTGATGCATTCGCGGCGGGCGAGCAGGTTCTGCCACAGCGCGGAGACGTTCGGCGAGTCCGGAAAGCGTCCGGCCATGCCGATGATCGCAATGCCGTCGAGCGGGTCGTAAGCGTCGGAGTACATCGGATGGCCGCCCCCACGTCCGGTTATGTTGGTGTGCCGACTAATTGGCATGGCCTGCACACGGGTCGAAGATCGATGAGAAGTCTCTTCTGTCCCGAAGAGTACGAGGAAGC
This sequence comes from Mycobacterium sp. P4_H6, assembly GCF_056400845.1. Classification (NCBI taxonomy): domain Bacteria; kingdom Bacillati; phylum Actinomycetota; class Actinomycetes; order Mycobacteriales; family Mycobacteriaceae; genus Mycobacterium; species Mycobacterium sp. P4_H6. The sequence goes on from NZ_JBFUKN010000034.1 coordinate 5,902, forward strand.
GGCGAGTTTCGCTAGTGGCTTGATCGCGGAACAGGAACGCGTATAGGCGTTTTCGCCGACATCGCGGTTCGCGCAAGGTCCCGCAACACCCACCGGTGAATCGAGGGCTAGTTCTCGATTACCACTGGGTCTAGTTCCTCAAGACCACCGGGATGGGCCGGCTCTGGACCCTCGAACCAGCGCGCAACTGCGCTTAAAGCGTCACACCAGCCCAGAAAACGTCTGCACAACCTGCACCGGAGGCCGCCACGCGCACGACGGCGGAGAACACGAAGGCTGCGCAGGTTAATCCAGGGACTGGGCATCGATTCATCGGAAATATCGTTCCTATGGTCCATGTACTGCCGGCGGCCAGCAAACAATAGTGAGCATGTGCTTCACGGAATGACTCGACATGGTGCTCGTCACGGGCGTTCGTGCAGCCAGCCTGCTGACATTGATCGGCCGCCTCACTGTTCGGAATCCGTACCGGTGTCCGAGCCGCGGCCTGAATGGGGGATCTGACGTGAAGGTCGCCGTAATCGGAGCCGGGTACCTGGGGACGACACATGCCGCATGCCTGGCACAACTCGGGCACAGCGTGCTGACCGCCGATATCGATCCGGACAAGGTGGCCAGGCTCCGATCCGGCGCGCTGCCGTTCTTCGAGCCGGGACTGGACGCCCTCGTTCAAGAAGGTATGGCTTCAGGCCGACTCGGATTCACCGAATCACTCGCCGAGGCAGCAGAATTCGCTGATATCCATTTCATCACCGTCGGTACTCCGCAGAACAAGCGGGACGCGGGTGCCGACCTGTCCTATGTCGACGCGGCGATCGACTCCCTGTGCCGCCACCTGAACCGGCCCGCGCTCATCGTCGGCAAGTCGACGGTGCCCGTCGGAACAGCCCAGCGGCTGGCCGACCGTGTGCGCCGGACCGCTCCTGCCGGTGACGATGTGAGGCTGACCTGGAATCCGGAATTCCTCAGGGAGGGGTTCGCGATCAACGACACCCTGCATCCGGACCGGATCGTGTTGGGCCTGGAGGATCGCCACGATCTCCGGTCGGAGGAGACCATCAGGGAGCTGTATGCCCCACTTCTGCAGGAGGGCATCCCGTTCCTGGTGACAAATCTCGAAACCGCCGAACTGGCGAAGGTCGCGGCCAACGCGTTCCTCGCCACGAAGATCTCGTTCATCAACGCGATTGCCGAAGTGTRTGAGGCGGCGTCGGCTGACATCACATCGCTCGCCGATGTGATCGGGTACGACGATCGCATCGGACGTCGCTTCCTCAACGCCGGGCTCGGATTTGGCGGCGGGTGCCTGTCGAAGGACATCCGCGCGTTCATCTCCCGCGCCACCGAACTGGGCGTAGGCGAATCCCTCAATTTTCTGCGCGAGATCGACAACATCAACATCCGGCGCCGTACCCGGGTCGTCGCCATGGCCCGGGAGGAGTGCGGATCGCTGGCCGGGGCACGGGTCGGAATTCTGGGCTCGGCATTCAAACCGAACACCGACGACATCCGCGATTCACCCGCACTGGCCGTTGCCGACCAGATCCGTTCGGAGGGCGCGGATGTCACCGTGTACGACCCCAAGGCGATGGACAATTCCCGGAAGTCGTTCCCGGCACTCAACTTTGCGTTCTCGGCCGTCGAGGCCTGCATGGAGGCCGACGCCGTGCTCGTGCTCACCGAGTGGGAAGAGTTCCGCCGGCTCCAGCCACAGGAACTCGCCGCTGTCACCAGATCCCGATGCATCATCGACGCGCGTAACTGCCTCGATCCCGAGACCTGGCGCGCAGCGGGCTGGACCTATCGCGGTCTGGGCTGCCAATGACGACTTTCCATGATCGGACCCATCCGGACAGCAGAGGACAACACTCATGAGGATTCTCGTCACTGGAGGAGCCGGGTTCCTCGGATCGAACCTGTGCACCGTACTGATCGGGCGTGGGGACACCGTGTACTGCATCGACGATCTGTCGACCGGGCGCCGCACGAACCTCGAACACCTCTTCACCTCACCCTTGTTCACCTTCATCGAAGGCACTGTGCTGGAACCGATCTCCATCATCGACGACGTCGATGGGGTCGTGCACCTGGCCAGCCCGGCCTCACCACCGGCTTACCTGGAGCGGCCGATCTTCACCCTGCGTACCGGCTCGGAAGGCACCCGGAACGCGCTCGACTTCGCCCTGGCACAATCGGCACGCTTCGTGCTGGCGTCGACCAGCGAGGTTTACGGTGACCCGCTGGTGCATCCGCAGTCCGAGGACTACTGGGGCAATGTCAATCCACTCGGCCCGCGCAGTGTCTACGACGAGGCGAAGCGCTACGCGGAATCGTTGACCACCGCCTACCGCACCGCATGCGGGGTGAACACCGGAATCGTGCGTATCTTCAACACCTATGGCCCGGGGATGCGCCCCGACGACGGACGGGTCGTGACCAACTTCATCGACCAGGCACTGCGATGCGCACCGTTGACCGTCTTCGGAGACGGTACCCAGACCCGGAGCCTGTGCTACGTGGACGACCTGGTCCGCGGCCTGGTGGCGATGCTCGACTCGGATCTGCAGGGGCCGATCAACCTCGGCAACCCGGCCGAGCTCACCGTGAGCCAGATCGCTGAGCTGGTCTGCGAACTCATCGGTTCGTCATCCACGATCGAGCGGCACCCATTACCCGAAGACGACCCGACGCGCCGCAAGCCCGACATCACCCGGGCGCGCGAACTGCTCGGCTGGAACCCTCAGGTGGAGCTGCAGGATGGGCTCGCCCGCACCATCGAGTGGCACATGGCCACGATGCAGGAGATCCGCGCATCATGAGTATGCCGGGAAGCACCGCCGATGAGCGCGTCGAGGTCATCAACGGCAGGCAGGGCGCGGATCTCGACGCCGAGCGGTCGCCGGCCACGGATCTCACGCGTCCGCGCTGGCAACAGCGTTACGCCGCCAATCTGCGCATCACCGATGCCATCGTGGTATGCGTTGCAGTGGCATTCGCGCAGTACGTCCGCTTCGGCCTGCCGCCCTTCGTCACCGGACACGAGAATCGCTATGCCACTGCGTGTTCAGTCCTGACCGTCATCATCTGGTTGTCGCTGCTGGCTGGATTCCGAGCCAGGTGCACACGGATCATCGGCAGGGGTCTCGAGGAGTACCGGCGCGCCGTCGAGGCGTCCATCTGGACATTCGGGGCCATCGCGATGACCGAGTACATCTTCCACCTCGAGATCGCCCGCGGTTACCTCGCGGTGGCACTCCCGGCGGGCATTTTCGGATTGGTGCTGAGCAGGTGGCTGGCGCGGCGGTACGTGGCGCGCAAGCGAACCGATGGCAGCTACCAGAACACCGTGTTCGCGGTCGGGAACACCGAGGCGGTCACCAACCTGGCCAACGAACTCACCCGGCGCCCGGCGGACGGATTCCGTTTCGTGGGTGCCTGCATTCCGGGCAGCCGGGCATTCCCCGACCAGCACTTGCTGGTCCGTGGCGAACAGATACCCATCGTCGGCGGCGGCAGCTGTGATCTGGCCACCTTGGAGACACTGATCCGCTCGTACGGCGCGGACACACTGGCGGTCGTCGGCACCGAGCATCTCGGAGTTCAGCAGATTCGCAAGCTCATCTGGAAGCTGGAGCCCCTCGGCGTCGAGCTCCTGGTTTCCCCGGGAGTGACGGATGTCGCGGGTTCCCGGCTGACCATGCTGCCCGTCGCCGGCCTCCCGCTGCTGCACATCGAGAAGCCGCAGTATCGGGGTGCCGAACGCTTCCAGAAGAGGGCCTTCGATCTCTGCTTTGCCGCCGCCGCGCTGACCGCCGCGCTGCCGGTCCTGCTGATCGCCGCGGCCGCCATCAAGGTGACCAGTCCCGGACCTGTCTTCTATTCGTCGGAACGAATCGGATTCGCCGGTAAATCATTTCGCATGCTGAAGCTGCGGACGATGGTGCAGGACGCCGACAAGAAGCTCGTCAACCTGATGGGAAGCAACGAGTGCGACGGGCAGCTTTTCAAGATCAAGAATGATCCGCGGGTGACGCCGGTCGGGCGAATACTCAGACGGTTCAGCATCGATGAGTTGCCACAGTTCATCAACGTCCTGCGCCGCGACATGAGCGTGGTCGGACCGCGGCCCCTCTTCTGGATTCAGGACGAGGAGGACGACAGTGATTCTCTGCGCCGACTGCTGGTCAAGCCTGGCATCACGGGGCTCTGGCAGGTCAGCGGCCGATCCGATCTGGCGTGGGAGGACGCGATCCGCCTTGATCTCTCCTACGTCGACAACTGGTCGATGGCCGGCGATCTCCTGATCATCACCAAGACCCTGCGCGCGGTGTTCCGGCATGGCGGGGCGTACTGAAATGTCCAGCGAAACAGCGCACTTCACCGCCGCAACCGATCAGCCGTATGTCTACACCCGCAAGGAGCTGGCCGAACCGGACTGGCGTCGTTACCCGGGCTGGGCTGCGGTCACCGAGGCACAGTGGCAGGATCCGCAATGGCAGCGCGCACATTCGGTCAAGAACATCGCGCAACTCCGGGCTGTGATGGGGCATCTGCTCGACGATCGTTTCTATGCCGACCTGATCGCCGACCAGCAGCAGCGCGCCACCATGCAGATGTTGTTGCCTCCGCAGATGCTCAACACCATGGCTCCGCACTGCGGGCCGGAACGCCGGAGTATCACCGAGGCCTTCTATRCCGATCCCATCCGGCGTTACATGCTGCCGGTGCTCAGCGACCGCGATCCGGAATGGGTCTCACACCCCTACGCCGAACGTGACTCGCTGCACGAGGCTGATATGTGGGTGGTGGAGGGGCTGACCCACAGGTACCCGACCAAGGTACTCGCCGAACTGGTGTCCACCTGCCCGCAGTACTGCGGGCATTGCACCCGCATGGATCTGGTCGGCAAGTCCACGCCGGCGGTCACCAAGTCCACCCTGCCCCTTCTGTCGGCCGACCGGCAGGACCGCATGCTCACCTATCTGCGGGTCACACCCACCGTGCGTGACGTCGTGGTGTCCGGTGGGGATCTCGCCAATGTCCCCTGGCCGCGCCTGGAGGCGTTCATCGCGCAGCTCCTGGAGATCGACACCATCCGCGACATCCGGCTGGCCACCAAGGCGCTGGCCGCCCTCCCGCAACACTGGCTGCAGCCCAAGGTCGTCGACGGGATCAATCGTCTCGCGCGGACGGCGGCGGCGCGTGGAGTGAACCTGGCGCTGCACACCCACATCAACCACGTGCAGTCGGTGACGCCTCTGGTCGCGACGGCGGCGCGGGCTCTGATCGACGCCGGCCTACGGGACGTTCGCAACCAGGGCGTGCTGATGCGGGGCGTGAACGCCACCGCCGACGACCTGCTCGATCTGTGCTTCGCCCTGCAGGGCGAAGCCAACATCGTGCCGTACTACTTCTACCTCTGCGACATGATCCCGCACGCGGAGCACTGGCGCACCTCGTTGGGCGAGGCCCAGCAGCTGCAACTGGCGATCATGGGCTACCTGCCGGGGTTCGCCACTCCCCGGCTCGTGTGCGACGTGCCCTTTGTGGGCAAGCGCTGGGTGCATCAGATGGTGAAATACGATCGCGAACTCGGCATTTCGTATTGGAACAAGAACTACCGCACCGGGCTGGATCAATCCGATGCCGACGCTTTGAGCCGCGTCTACCCGTTCTACGATCCGATCGGCAGCCTGCCGGCATCCGGGCAGGCATGGTGGCGTGCCAACTGCGATGCACCCGCGCCGGGACCCGACGGGGAACCGGCAACCAGCGTGGCCAGCGGGCACCACGAGATCGATCTTCCCGCCTGACCGCGCGCGCACATCCAGCCCTAACAGTCGGAGAGGAGAACCAGCCAGGTATGGACGAGATCCACGGAGATGTGAGTCGGCCGGCGGCGCTGCTGGCCAAAGGGGTTCGAGGCGCTGTCGAAATGAAACCGATCGCGGCCGAGGACCTTTCGGAGGTCGCCGACTTCCTGCATGCGAATCTCAACGACCAGGTGCCCTGGGCCGAGGCATGCGCGCCGATGTCATGGAATGTGGCAGCACCCAATCACGGATTCATGCTGCGCGACGGACAGCGTGTCGTCGGTGCGTTGTTGGCGCTCTATTCGGAACGTCTGATGAGCGGACGGTCGGAGCGGTTTTGCAACATGGGATCGTGGTGCGTGCTGCCGGACTATCGGTCGTGGAGCATATCCCTGCTCAAGGCACTGCTGGGCCAGGAGGGTTACAGCTTCACCGTCCTGACACCCGACACCGGATCACAGGAGATCCTCGCCTGGTTGGGATTCCGTGCCCTCGACACGACCGCGGCGGTCATTCCGCACGTGCCCTGGCCGGCTCTTCCGGGGCAGACGAAGGTGAGCGCCGACCCCGTTGTCATCGGCCGCACGCTCACCGGAGCCCAACTGGCGCTCTATGGCGACCACGCGAAGGCGATGGCGGCTCGCCACCTCGTGCTGATCCGCGACGAGGACTACTGCTACGTCATCTGGCGGGAGGCGACGTACGGGAGGAAGCCGGTGGCGCAGATCCTGCATGTCAGCAATCCCGGTTTGTTCCATCGTTCGCTGTTCCCGCTGGCCCGTCATCTGCTGCTCCGGTACCGACTCGTGGCGACGCTGGCCGAGCTGCGATTGGTGGACTACAAGCCTCATCTGTCAGTCAAGTACGACGGCTGGCCAAAGCTGTACCTCAGTACCAGCCTGGCCCCCGAGCAGATCGACTACCTGTACAGCGAGCTGACATGTGTGCCCTGGTGAGCCGGGGAACATACCCGCAAGGGTCGAGCCCGGAACGGACAACGGCGCCCGGCGAGCAACCGCTCAGAATTCTGCAGTGCAGCATCCGCAGGACGGGGCAGAGCGACGTCGTCTTCAACATCGAGCCCATCGGTGCGCTCGACGAACTTGAGCGGGAATGGCGCCGACTCGAAATGCAGGCATCACCGTCGTTCTTCCTGACCTGGAACTGGATCGGCACCCTGCTCGAAACGGTCCCTGCGGACGCACGACCGCACCTGCTACGGGGGACGGCGGATGGACGGACGGTGGCGCTGGCTGTACTCGGAGACGCCCAGATACGCCGGCACCGGATAGTCAGAGCACGCCGCTGGATCCTCAATGCCACCGGAGATCCACGACTGGACTGCATCTTCCTCGAACACAACGGATTGCTGGCCGACCCGGAGGTCGGTTGGGAGGGGCTGATGCAGGCCTTCTGCGCCACCAAGGAAGTCGATGAGATCAGCTTCCCCGGGATCTCGGCGCCCCCGCCGGTTTCCCTGGTGGAGGCGCTGGGACTGGTCCGGGAGGAGGCCCCGGAGCTCTCCTTCGCGGTGGACCTGCGGCCCCTGTCGGCCAGTCAAGGTGACATCACCGCCATTCTCAGCGCCAACGCCCGGTCGCAGCTACGGCGCGCGATGCGCAAGCTGGAACCGGTCACCCTCGAAGCGGCAGCCGACGAAACCGAGGCGCTCGCCTTTTTCCGGACTCTCAAAGAACTCCACGTCCCGTGGTGGGAGCGGCGCAACCTGCCACACGCTTTTGTCCACCCGTTCTTCGAACACTTCCATGAACGCCTCATCGAGCGTGCGTTCGCCGAAGGAGCCGTCCAGCTGCTACGCCTTCGCAGCGGCGACCGTACGCTCGGTGTCCTCTACAACTTCCGGCGCGGCAATCGCGTATACGCCTACCAGAGCGGGTTCATCCAGCCGGAGGCACACGAGCGGCCCGGTGTCGTCGCTCACGCGCTCGCCATCAAACGAGCGTGGCAGGAAGGCGCCGAAACCTATGACTTCATGGCCGGTGAGAACCGGCTGAAGCGCAGCTTCGGCAATCACACCGAGACGCTCACGTGGACGGTCATCCAGAAGCCTCGCCTCCGCTTTCGCGTCGAGCGGAGGGCGCTGGGCGGGTCACGGGCGGCCACGTCTCGCTACGAAGTGGTGACCAGCAGCAGCTCGTCCCCCAAACCACAACCGGCCGGAGGCGCCAGACATGAATCTCCTTGAACGACGCGTCGATACGATAGATCCACGGCTGAGTGTGAAATTGCGCGGACTCAAACTGCAGTTGCAGCGCGACCGGCTCCGTGATGTCGTACGCAGGTTCGTGCGGCCCGGTCAATCGGTTCTCGACATCGGAGCCAACCGTGGTGTCTATACCTGGATGATGTCTCGGCAGGTCGGACCGGATGGCCGCGTCCATTCGTTCGAACCGTATCCCGGGAACGTCGAGCGCCTGACCGCACTGTCGATGAGCAGACCCAATATCAGCGTACATCCGGTGGCGCTGTCCGACAGTGACGGCGAGGCAACTCTGCGGGTTCCCCGATACCACCGGATGGCCATCGATGCCCTGGCCAGTCTCCGCGCCGGCATTGATGACGATTCCGTCCCGGTTCAGGTGCAGAAGCGCAGACTCGACAGTGTGATGCAGCGCGATGAACAGCCGCTGAGTTTCGTGAAGTGCGACGTCGAAGGCCACGAGGACGAGGTCGTCGACGGCGGCCGGCGGACCATCGAGCACCACCGCCCGGTGCTGGCCATCGAGATAGAGCAACGGCACCGTGCAACCCCGATGATGGACCTGATCGGGCGGCTGGTGGAGGTGGGCTATGACTGTTTCTTCCTCGATGAGGACGGTACGCATCCGATCGCGGATTTCGATTTGGAGCGAGACCAATTGAGCTATCTGACGGACGAATTCGTACCGCACGCCATGCCTCACGGGTACGTGAACAATTTCCTTTTTCTTCCCTCATGACCCGCAGGCACTTCGTGCGCGTTTCACGCGCAGTCGCCCCGATCACGACGGCCGTCGCCATTGCRCTGTCACTCGCCCCGAACGTGTCCGCGGCGCCGCTGTTCGTCGGCGACTACTCCACCGGAAACTTCGCCCAGTGGCCCACCGTACAGGCCAGGGGGTACAACGACAGTGCGAGCGACTACGTGCCCACGTATTCCGCACGGGTCGTGCAGGACCCCGACAAGGGGCAGGTCGCCCGCTACGAGGTCCGCCCGGGCGACGTGCCCCCGTTTGGAGGCGGTGAGCGCTCAGAAGTGCAGGGCGGCACCGTGTCCGGTGGTGTCGAAGGACAGACCAGGTGGTATCGATTCTCAACCAGGTTCGATCCTTCGTACCCGACGAATCATGCGGATCTCGGATGGGCGGTCACCAATCAGTGGCACGCCTATGCCGGCGGCAGCCCACCGGTCAGTTGGACCACAAGCATGAAGAACGGGTACTGGTCGCTGACCATAGAGAAACAGTCCGCACCGAACGAATATCTCGGGCAGTTGTCGATTTTCGACACGCCGTTGGACGTCGGGCGGTGGCATGACGTGATGATGGCGATCCATTGGTCATCGTCGGATGATCGCGGATGGGTCCGGCTGTGGCTCAACGGGATACAGCAAACTCTTGCCAATGGCGACGATACGTACTTCGTTCGGACCCTGATTCCCGGTACGACCGAGGTGTACTACAAGGAAGGCGTGTACCGGGAGCCCACGTCTTCCACCGATATCGTTTACCACACCGGTTTTCGCGCCGCCGGTAGCGCACTGTCCCTTTAGCCGCAGGCGCCGACCTCGCTGGTCGCTTCGACGCCTTCCCGCCGTAGCACCCTGTCGGCGAAAAGGTGAACCCATCGCAGGTTGAATCCGGATATCTTCAACCGGAACAGCGCCAACGATGGGTCGGGCCCGACCGCCAGTCGCGGCAGCGCAAGCGGATCCGAGTGGCGGTCGGCGAAGCCGTGGGTCGTCGAAAGCGCCCAGGGAATGCCATTGCGCTGCAATACCGCCTTCGCGCGCTGATCAAAGTCACTTTCGCCGCCGTTCGGATAGGCGAAAATCGTCGGCGCGAAGCCCGTCTCGCGCGCCACGGTCCGACACGACTCGGAGATCTCGAACTCGACCTTCTCATCGGAGCAGCGTGCGAGTATCGGGTGTGTGACGGTGTGCGGGTAGAGCGACACCCGGCCGTCGCCGGCGAGAATGCGGGCTTCATCCCAGGACAGCATCTCGAATGGTCCGCCGCCCGCGTCGCAATCTGCCCCGAGTGCGGCGACCAGCTGGTCGACCCGTGCGACACGCTCCGCATCCGGGAGCTGCTTGAAGTGCTGGACGACCATGTTCCGCGTGTGGTCGCGGTCATCGGGGTCCCGAATCGAACGCACGCCGAAACCGAGTGCTGTGAGGTCGATCTCGGGCACGGTCGTTCCCGAGAAGGCTATCCACAGGCGATCGGGCCACAGTGCTTCCGTTGTTCCCATCGGCCCGGTCGCGAGGAAGACCGCGGCGGGCAGTTCGAGGTCCCGCAGGACCGGCGCCGCATGGATCGCGAGGTTGCGCGTCCCGTCGTCGAAGGTCAGCGTCGCCGCGCGGCGGGGTAGTGTGCCGTCGCGGAGTCGCTCCAGCGCCTCCTGCAACGGGAGCACAGTGAAGTGCCTACGCAGGTATCTCAGCTCGCGCCGCAGGGTGTCTGCGTCATTCACGTAGTCGCAGGGGGGCGACAGCGGCTCACCCTCCACCCCGTGGAACATGAGTATCGCCAGTCGCTGCGAGTTCCGCCAACGCGCGAGTGCCGGCACACCTGCCGCACAGAGAATGCGGGCCGCCATCAACTTGGCCTGCGCACGACGCGCTCGACCGGGTGTTGCGTCCGTCATCACACATAGCTCCTCATCAGGGCAGTCCGATATGCATCGACAGTCATCTCGGCGACTGCCTCGGGCGTGAAGCGGTCCAACGCAATGTCATGCCCGCGCCGGCCCATCCGCAGAGATAGCGGCTGATCGTCCAAAATTCTTGTCAGACAGTCGGCCAGCCCATCTTCGTCTTCGGATTCGACCAGCAGTCCGGACTCACCGTCGTCCACCATCTCCGGTACCCCGCCAACCCTGGCGGCTACGACGGGCTTTGCTGCCGCCATCGCTTGCGCGATGATGGTGGGCGCGTTCTCCTGGCGGGAGAACACGACGATGGCTCGCGCAATGGCGATTTCGTGCCGCATCCGTTCGTTGTCCACGAAGCCGGCGAACTCGACGTGATCGTCGAGGCCCAGAGCCGAGACCCGATCTCGAACGGTTTTCGCGTAGACCGCATCCAGTTCCGGGCCGACCAGCACCAGGCGGGCATCGGGAACACTTCGGTGCACCTTGGCGAAGGCATTCACCACGCCCAGTGGGTTCTTGAGGGGCACGAGTCCGCCGGCAAACAGAAGGCGCGGTGCGGTGGGCGCAGATGACGCGAGCTCGAAGAACTCCGCTGCGGTCGCGTTCGCGATGCTGACCCGCGTTCCCCGGGTGTGCCCGTCGAGTTCCCCGGCATCGTACTTCGAGATCGAGATGACCACCTTGGCGCGATGCAGAACCCTGCGGGCCACGTACTCCAACAACTTGGCCCGCAGGGTCGTACGAAGGCCCGGCCCGTCATAGAAGTGGGCCTCGACATAGCTGATGCCGTGCACGGTCACCACGCAGTTCGGGCTGCAGCGTGCTGCGATATCGCTGTTCAGGCCGATTCCCTGGCCGTGCACCACATCGGGGTTCAATGTCGCGCACAGCTCCCGCGCCTTGCGCAKGTCCAGGAACCCCCCGGTGAGCATCCGCCACCTGTACTGCCCTCGCACATAGTGGATTTCGACCTTCGGAGATTCGCGTCGGTACGCGGTCGAGGCCTCGCCGTGATGGAAGCGCAGCACGGTGACGCTGTCGACGTCGGCCCGCTCCGCCAAGGCCGGCACCAGGACACTCATCGCCGACTCGACGCCGCCGACGACCACCCCCGGCTCCAGTGGGTAGGTACCGATCATCATTATCTTCATCCCCATATCGAGACCCTCACTTTCGCCCGCCGCTGAGCGGGACCATCAACTTGACCGCGGTACGTTCTGCGAAGCCTCGGACCGAACGAAATCTGCTCGGCGACACGAGACGCAGTGCGCCGAGATACACCAACGCGAAGACCACACAATCGACCATCACCAAGGTGAGGCCTATCGGCTCGAAGTGCTGATCGGATCTGAGGGCGAGGTGCTCGGTGGGAAACGCCACGACGAAGGCCACCACTGCCGAAAACGTGATCGGAGCCAGGCTCGTCACGATATCGCGTAACGGCACATCGACCACCGAGCGGGCGATCAGGATACTTGCGCAGCCGCCGAGCAGATAGGTGACCGACAGCCCGATACCCACTCCGATGAGGCCAAAGGGTAAGAGCAGCACGATAAGCGGCAGATGCACAACCAGACCGAGCACACTCAACCAGTTGACCAGGGACACCCGGCCGCCGCCCTTGATCACCGTCACGCCGAGTGCGTTGAGCGCGGCCCCCACCGCAACTCCCGCCATCGCCATGGCCGCCGAACCGGCCGGCCGCCATTCGTCGCCGAAAAGCAGCACCGCGACCGGCTCGCCGAGCACCACCAACAGAGCTCCGATCGGTAGGGCAACAAACCAGGTCCAGCCCAGAGCGCGCAGGAACGCGCCCCTGAACCGGTCGCGGTCGGTGGAGAGCTTCGCGAACGCGGGAAACAACAGGTACCCGAACACATCGACGATGGCTGCCGCCGGTATGCCCGCCATCTGGTAGCCGTAGCGGTACTGGCCCAGGTCACCGGTCCCGAGCCGACGGCCGAGGAGCACCTGCTGGAACGTCTCCCGGATGCTGTGTGCGACGTTGTCCAGGAGTAGGGGCAGCGAGAAGGTCGCCATCTCGCGCCAGAGCCGGAACGAGATGTGACCGCGGAACGGACGCCACCTCGCCATCCACCAGCTCAGCACCAGCAGGACGGTGATCGACGCGTAGGAACCGTAGACCATGGACCACGCGCCGAATCCCAGGAATGCGAACACCGTCGAAACGCCGGCGAACGCAATCTTTGCCGCGGGCTGGATGATCATTCGTTGCTTGAATTGAAATGTGCGCTGCATGAGTGCCTCTGGCACGCTCAGACACAAATAGAGCAGCACCAGACCCGACGTTGCAGCCGCGATGTGGCCGACCCGGGGGTCGTGAAACAGGTGCCCGATGAGGGGCGCGGAAGCCAGCACTCCGATTCCGAACAGCAGACCGGTCGCAGCGTTGGCGGCCAGCACCGTGTTGGCCGCGTCCTCGATGTCGCCCTCGCGCTTGATCAGTGCCTGGGCCAGCGTGCCCTGCGAGAACACCAGCAGGAAACCCATCAGCACCGTGCCTGCCGTGAAGACACCCACCTCCACCGGACCGAGTAACCGGCCCAGCACGATCGTCTGAACGATGACCACGACCTGGGAGGCGGCCACTCCGATCACGGAGTACCCCACTCCGCGTTTGAGCACCCCGCTGAGCCCGTCTTGCGCGATGCCCTGACTTTCCGACGAGACGGACATGAGCTACCAGCCGATGCCCTGATAGGTCGGCGTTCCGCGCAGTTGCGCGGCGTCGGGCAGTCGCACCAGGTCGATGATCAGTCGCTGCGCGCCGGCGCGTGACACCGCCTCGACAACCTCGGGTGCCGACGATCCGATGATCAGAACTTCGCCGTGCTCGAGCACGGTGTCGATATCGTCGGTCAGTAGGTCGCCCACATGAGGCAGCCGCTCGTCGATATAGGCCCGGTTCGCGCCGAGAAGCCTCGACAGCACGACATTGGCGTCGTGGATCTTGACGTCGAATCCCTTTCCGATGAGGCGCTCTGCAAGTTCTACCATCGGGCTCTCACGCAAGTCATCGGTTCCCGGCTTGAACGACATGCCGAAGATCCCCACCTTGCGCCGCCCGTGGGCGACAACCATATCGAGGGCCCGCCGCAGATGAACCTCGTTGGACACCAACAGGTTCGACAGCAAGGGCAGGTCGACGTCGTTACGCCGCGCGGTGTGGGTGAGCGCCCGCAGATCCTTGGGCAGGCACGAGCCACCGAAGGCGAATCCCGGCCGCAGATAGGCCGGGCTGATGTTGAGTTTGGTGTCGGCCACAAAGATGTCCATGACGGCATGCGAATCCAAGCCCAGCGCGGCGCACAGGGCGCCGACCTCGTTGGCGAAGCCGATCTTGAGGGCGTGGAAGCTGTTGTCGATGTACTTCGTCATCTCCGCGACCCTGATGGGCACCCGGAAGACCGGACCGGGAAGGCCGTCATAGATGCCGATGACCTTGTCACCGCTCGCCGGATCTGTCGCTCCCACCACTGTTTTCGGGGGTGCGAAGAAGTCCCGCACGCTGGTTCCCTCGCGCAGGAACTCGGGATTGACACATACGCCGAAATCGATCCCCGCGCGCTTGCCCGAAACCCGTTCCAGCAGCGGTATCAGGAGCGTCTCGCAGGTACCCGGCACCATGGTGCTGCGATAAACGACCACATGGTGCCGGTTCTTCTCCCGGATCGCCAGACCGATCTCGGAGGTGACCTCTTCGAGATACCGGGTGGTCAAGCCGCCACCGCTGGTCGATGGTGTGCCGACGCAGATCAGCGAGATGTCGGACGCGAGGACCGCGGCGTGCGCGTCCGCGGACACCGTGAGACGGCCTGCAGCAACGACCTCGGCGGTGAGCTCACCGATCTCGCTCTCGACGATCGGTGACCTGCCGTGGCGCAGCCCGTCCAGCTTGGCCGGATTCACGTCCACGCCGATGACACGGTGACCGCGGGAGGCCAGACATGCCGCACTCACGCAACCCACATAGCCGAGACCGAAAACACTGACAGCTGACGATTGCTGTGCATTCATACTGCTCACCACCCTCGTGCTGACGAAACGATCGACGGACAGGACACGGTCGCCACGGCCCCGGATCGACTGGTGTCGATCGTCAGTGCGCGCCGGATGCCGTCCTGGGACCAGCTGACGGCCAGTACCTCACCGCTACGGGTGATTTCGGGCAGGGCGATCAAACCGCAGTCGACGGTGTGCAGGAGCGACAGCAGCGCCACCGGCAGGCCGGCCCCGGTGCGCGCGGTGAGCAGCCATGCGGGCACCCTGCCCTCCAGTCGATCCGACCACCAGCCCAGGCCGGAATCGGTGTCGCCCCGAACTTGGCCGGTTTCCACCGGCGTCGTTGCGGCATAGCACAGCTGCAGAACCGGAACACCGTCTCGGGAGACCATGTGACCGTCCTGGGTGGGAAGCCAGTCCAGCGCAGGATGCACGGGCCAGGACACCGCGATGCCGTGTGTCCGCTTCCCATCCAGCAGATCGACCACGATCACGGTCGTATCGCCGGGCGGGGCGATCAGCCAACGCCGGTGCGTCACAGGGTCATCGAGTCTGCGGTAGCCATCGTGCTCGGCGTCGACGACACCCCGTTCGAGATCGACCGAGCGCACGGTGGTGGTGGCGTGCCGCCGCCAGTAGAACGGACCACCGATCACCGACTGGTTGACGTCGTCGACACACACGGTCGGATGCGCGCGGGTGCCGCGGTGCACTGTTCGCCAGTCCGGATTCATGCAGTAGCTGCCGGTCCCCGGGTCCACGATGATCTCTCCGTCCCGGTCGCTGAGCGTCACCGCCAGCGCGTCGGCGTGACCGTGGGCCGCGGTCGAGAGGTAACCGAGTGGACCGACGTCCATGGTCAACCGGTTGCGGCCCGGTCGCAGCACCACCAGTCCGCCGCTCGGTGYGTACATGCTCGAGTCGGCGCCGTCCAGACCCGTTCCGGCACCGATCGCACGCAGCGGTGTGCCCAGCGCAGCTGCGACCCAGGCGGCGGCCGGCGTCATCTCGCCGTACCGCGCCGCGCTCTCGTGTCCGGTCGTCGCGGCCACGATGCCGAAATGGGCACGGACCGTGCGCTTCGGCTCGGCGCCCAGTCTCAGCGCGAAGCCGTCATCGTCGTCCCCGTACCGCGGATCCGGGTCGTGTGAGCCGACCAGTGAGACCAGATACCGGGTGCTGCGCTCGAGTGCGGCAGCGATGCGAGCCGGTACCTGCTCGCCGCACAGACGCCACAATGCCACCAAGATCGCGAACAACTCCGCGGTGAATATCTGATAGGAGATCGACTGCTCGGCGCCGGCCCCATCGGGCAGGATCAGCTGATCCGCGGCGGCACCCAGCGCAGTGATGGCACGCCTTTTCAGCGCCGCGGGTGCGGCCAGCTCCGGGAACAACAGGTGTACGGTCACCAGCCCGGTGAGCTCGCCGACCAGGTGGTTGTTGGCCGAACTGAACCGGGATCGGTTGTGCCAGCAGTGACGGGCGCTCGCATCGAGCATCCGAGCCGCCCGGCGGTAACGCTGCGTGGTCATCGCGGGGGAATTGCGGAGTCCCTGCAGCGCAACGGCGACCGAGATCGCCCGCAGCCCCACCTCGAACGGGCTGCGCCACATGGTCGCGGTGGCCGCCGGGTTCTGGTCCAGCCAGGAGTCAAGATGTTCGAAAGCGGTTTCTGCATAGTGTGATTCACCGGTAAACAGCCATGCCTGGGCCAGCACCGGTAGATG
The DNA here is from genome assembly GCF_056400845.1 of Mycobacterium sp. P4_H6. Classification (NCBI taxonomy): domain Bacteria; kingdom Bacillati; phylum Actinomycetota; class Actinomycetes; order Mycobacteriales; family Mycobacteriaceae; genus Mycobacterium; species Mycobacterium sp. P4_H6. Next base: position 22,343 of record NZ_JBFUKN010000034.1, read on the forward strand.
CTGCAGGCGGTTGAGTTCCCAGATCCATTTCGGGTCGCTGACCGCCTCTTGGTGGTCGATCCTGCCACTGGTGGCTTCGGGCCAACGGAAATCGGTGATCGGGTCGTAACTCCAGTCGATGAACCGACCGATGTTCACACTCGGGTATCCGAAATAGGCACGTTCGCCGGCGATGCACCGATCGGCATCGCCGAGGACCGCGCGCACGATCGCCGGGTGCTCCGCCGCGATCCGGCGGGCCCGCTCCTGATCGAGCAGCACCGGTCGCCCCTTGCCGTCGGCGAAGCGCTGCCGCATTTCGTCCCAGTCGGCGGCGGGGCGCCGCAGCATCCGGGAATCGATCGGCTCCAGCCACACGTCGCGACGGATGAGCGTCTCGCCCATTTTCTTGGCCCGCCAGACCATCTCACGCGGTGACATGGCGGCTGCCCGACCGGCATACCAGCTAAGTTCGGGCATCTTGGGCCTCCCGGTCGGCTACGCCCACGCCGGCCAGGCGCCGGTAGGACGAAAGCAGGAACTCCAGGTTTCGTTCTCCTTCAGCGGGGTCGCGATCGTTCATCGCAACTCCGGCGGCCCGGCGGGCGATGGTCTCGGCGAGCCTGGCCGCGAGATCTCCCGGATCGGCGGGGCGGTAGCGGACGACTCCGCTCGGCCGGAATCCGACATCGCTGGCCACCACGGGTGTTCCGACGGCCAATGCCTCGCGCACCGAGATCGCGTCACCCTCATGGTGCGGGGTCCGCACGAAGGCATCCACCCTGCGCAGGATCGGGAACACCGCCTGTTCGTCCTCGCGCACCATGACCGCGTCGGCCAGGCCGTCGCGGGAGACACGTTCCAGCAGTCCGGCGCGGAATGCGGCGTCACCGCCGGCCTTGACCATCAGCACGAGGCCCAGTTCGGGGTTCGTCGCGCGGAGCTCACGCACGGCCGCCACGAGATCCTGGCTTCCGTAGAGCTCGTACCAGCCACTGATGGAGGCGATCAACGGTGCATGGGTGTCGGCGAAGTCGGCGACCTCGGGCGGGAGCACCTGATCGGCGCGCGGATCCAAATTGAGCGGCAACGCATTTGACAGAACGACGATGCGTGACTGCGGCACGCCGACCGACAGGAGCGCCTCGGCGATCTCGTCGGTACACGCGATGAGCAGCTGCGGCCGGGTGAGGATGAACTGGACCAGCCGTCTGCGGGCACCGCGGTACGCGGTGACCGCGGCCGGAAACTCACCACCGGCGATCGACAGTGCGCTCGGCCTGCGCGCCATCCCGGCGGCCAGCAGCGGCAGGATGTTGCCGATCAGGTTCGGCTGGCTGCCCGTCACACAGTGCACCACATCGGGTCTGGTGCGCAGCACCGTCAGGGCGGCGCGCGCGAAGGCCACCACCCTGCCCAGGTCGCGCCACCAACCGCCCACCGCGGCATACGGGACCGGGACGCGCAACGGCACCATGCCCTGCTGCCGCACGCCCGCCTCGACGGCGGAGAAGTAGACACCCATGCCGCCGTACGGCGGGGGGAAGGGCCCCACCAGGGCGACCGTGAGCCGGCTGCGCGCGCTCATCCCGGCTGTTCCTCGGCTCCGGCCAGCCCGGCGTCTGCCCCGCGCCCGCCGAGCGCCTTGGGCAGGTCGACCAGCACGGCCCTGCCCTGGGCCAGCGCCCAGGGCACCTGCAGGGTGAGTGCGCTGGACCAGAAAGCGTCCTCGGCAACAGCTTCCATGTCGCCCGCGCCGGTGGCGAGGTCGACGAACAGCCGCATCTCCTCGCGGTGCCCCTTCTCCTGGCGGCGTCCTCGCGAGCGTTTCCGCTTCCCGGCGTGCCCGATTTCCAAGGCGAAGAAGTCGTCGATGATGCCGACCACACCGCCGCAATAGACCTCGATGCGCTCCTTGGGGATACTCGGATCGCCGTTGCCCAGATACTGCAGGCTGGCGATGGAGCCGCAGGAGAACGCGACCTGCACCACGATCGTGTCTGCCAGCTCGGCGGAGTCCGGCGAACCGATGGCCTCCGCGGACACCCGCAGCGGGCGGCCCTCGGCCATCGAGCAGGCCAGGTCGAGGAAGTGGCAGAGTTCGCCGACGATCCGCCCGCCGCCGAAGATGGAATCGCGCATCCAGTGGTCCGGCGGCATCTGACCGGCGTTGCAGCGGGCGATCATGACCCTCGGCACGCCACGCGGCAGCGCCTCTTTCAGCTTCGTGCTCAGTGGCGAGAACCGGCGGTTGAACCCCACCAGAAGTGGCGCGCCGCTCTCGGTCCATGCCGACGCGACCTGCTCGAGGTCCTCCCATGTGGTGGCGAGCGGCTTCTCGCAGAAGGTGGCCTTTCCGGCGCGCAGAGCCTGCGCGGCGAGTCCCGCATGCGAATCGTGGCGGGTGGCGATCACGACCGCATCGACACCGTGGGCATTGATCAGCGCGTCGGCGTCGCCCGTCGAATGCCCGAATCCGTAGGTCTGGGCCACCTGACCCGCGGTGGTGCCGCTGGAGGTGGTGATCCCGACGGGCTGCACCTTGCCGGTGTCCATCAGGGCCGGGAGCAGGACGCGGGTCGCGAAGTTCCCCGCCCCCACCAWCCCCAACCCCACCCGCTCGGCCGGCAGCCGGGTGCGCGGCTTCACCGCGATCTGGCTGCGGGCGGCCGCGGCCTGCCCGTCCGGGTACTGCAGCAGCACGCCGATCGGTCGTGCCGCATCGGGCGACCTGCCGGATATCAATGCGTAGGCGTCGGCGGCGTCGTCCACCGGCAGGCGATGCGTGGTCAGTGTCCCGACGTCCACCCGCCCGTCGTGGACCAGGCGCAGGAACTCCCCCAAGTTGCGCTGCTCGGTCCAGCGGACGTATCCGATGGGGTAATCGTGTCCGTGTTCCTCGTATCCGGGGTCGTAGCGTCCCGGGCCGTAGGAGCGCGAGTACCGCAGTTCGATCTCTTTCATATAGAACGGATCTCGGGGCAACGTCAGCCCGACGGTACCCACCAGCACCACCCGCCCGCGGTTGCGGACGAGTCGTGCGGCGAGCTCGATGGGATCGTTGGAGTGGGCGGCCGCGCAGATCACCACCGCGTCGACACCGACGCCACCGGTGATGTCGCCGATGACGGCCTCGATGGACGCCCGCGGCGCGGCCCGCTCGACGCCGACGCTCTCCGCCAGCAGACACGCGGCGGGATCGAGATCGGTACCGAACACGCGCGCACCCGCGGCCCTGGCCAGTTGGGCGGCGATGAGGCCCACCAGCCCCAGACCCACCACGAGCACACGGTCCCCCAGTCCGATCTCGGCCTGCCGCACCCCGTGCATCGCGATACAACCCAGGGTTCCGTAGGCCGCCTCGTCCGCACTGACCCCTTCGGGCACCTTGGCGAGCAGATGTTTGGGGATGAAGTTGACCTCGGCATGATTCGCATAGCCCGCTCCCGAACAGGCGACGAGATCGCCGACCTCGATGCCGGGCACATCGGGCGCGACGGCCAGCACCCGGCCGGCAGCGCTGTAACCCAGCAGGTTGGGCGCTTCCAGCCGCTGCATGACGGTGCGGTAAGTCTCCTTCACACCGTCCTGACGGGCCTTTTCGACGACCTGCCTGGCCAATTCCGGCCGCGCCCTGGCCTTTCCGAGCATGCTCTTCTCACCGAGTTCGATCTTGTTGCGCTCGGTGCCCGCGCTGATCAGCGAGGACAGCGTCGCCACCAGTGCGCCGCCCCGGTTCAGCTTCGGCGGGGGCACCTCCCGCACCGAGACCTCGCCGGTTTTCAAGTTCTGCACGGCCTGCTTCATTTCGCCTCCGAATGGTGCGGACGGTTGGTCAAATCGCTTCGAATGGACTCTGTTTCGGTCGCAACCGCCGGCAGTTGCCTGGAGACACCCCGGCCGAGCAGCTGTTCGTAGAACCGGACCAGGGCACGCCGGGACACCTCCCAGGACAGTTCACGGGCCACCCTGCGATAGCCGCACTCGCCCATCCGCCGGCGTCGCTCGGGGTCACCGAGCAGAGCGTCGATGGCCTGCGCGAACTTGAGTTCGTCGTTGGGCTCGACGTACACCGCAGCATCGGCAGCCGACACCCGCGCCTCGACGAGATCGAAGGACACGATCGGCCGGRCCATCGCCATGTACTCGACCACCTTGTTCATCGTCGACACGTCGTTCAGCGGATTGCGCGGGTCGGGGGCCAGGCACACATCGGCCGTGGAAAGACATCGCTGCGCGAACTCATCGGACACCCGCCCAGGGAATTCCACGATGTCGGCGAGCCCGAGACGCGCGCTGAGGGCGGCCACTTCGTCGTGTGAGTCGCCCGCGCCCATGAAGATGCAGTGAAAATCGTCGCGCCCGACCACATCGCGCAGGTACGCAATCGCCCGCACCGCGTAGTCGACCCCGTCCGAGGGGCCCATCACGCCCAGATATGCGAGCAGATAGTGCTTGCCACGACGCAGGCTGTCATCGGGTTCCCGCTGCAGGAATCGGCTCAGGTCGGGTGCGGTGCGCACCACGGTCACCCGCTCGGCGGCGACTTTGCCGCGCTCGATCGCGATGCGGCGGTAACTCTCGTTCGTCGAGATCACCGCGTCCGCGGTGGCGAAGGTGATTCGTTCGACGAATCGCGTGAGCCAGTACAGGATTCGTCCCCCTTTGGGGAACCTGGAGAGGAACATCTCGGGCCCCAGGTCGTGATGGTCGAAGACGAACCGGGTGCCGCCCGGGCGCAGCGCCAGAGCGATGAGGAACAACAGGTCCGGAGGGTTGCACGCATGCACGATGTCCACGGGGCCCTCGCGGCGGACCTTGATCGCGAGGCGCAGCGTGTGGAACAGCGCGAGCGTGTACTCGCTCAGATACCCGCTCGGGCCGCCGGTGGCCGCGCGCAGCGGGTAGCGCAGGATCCGGACATCCTCGATCACCGTCTCCTGCTCGGTGTCCTGACCGGTGCCGACCGGGCAGATGACGGTGACCTTGAAACCAGCGTCGGTCAGCGCCCGGGCCTCCTGCCATACCCGACGGTCGAACGGCACCGAGAGGTTCTCGACCAGTATCAATATGTGCCGCATGGCTTCTCAGCCCCGTTCGATCGAAAGATGCCGGTTCGCGAGGACGCCTTCGAAGGCCTGTTGGGCCTCCTCGACGCTGCGGTCAAGGCTGAACTCGGTGAGGACGCGATTGCGTCCGGCGCGTCCCATCCGGTGCGCGGTGTGCGGGTCGGACAGCAACTCGATCAGGCGGATCGCGAGCTCCCGCGGAGCTTTCGGCGGCACCAGATAGCCGGTCTCCCCCGCGTCGATGATCTCGGCGGTTCCGCCGACCGCGGTGCAGACCGCCGGTTTGGCGCACGCCATTGCTTCCAGCAGTGCGATCGAAAAGCACTCGGACAGCGAACTCAGCGTGAAGACATCCATCGCGCCGAACAGCCGGGCGACGTCACGACGCACACCGGTGAAACGGACGTTCGCGGTGATGTCCAGCTCCGCCGACAACGCCTCCAGCTCGGAACGGCACACCCCGTCCCCGATGACGAGGAACCGTGCCCGGGGTATCTGGTCGACCACCAGGCGCGCCGCGTGCAGAAAGGTGACGTGGTCCTTCACCGGGCTGAGCTCGGCGACGATGCCGACAACCGGATCGCCGTCATCCCAGCCGAATTCGGATTTCGCCTCAGGGGCGATGTTGGTACCGAACAATGTCGGGTCCACCCCGTTGAGGATGATGCGGATCTTGTCGTCGGGATAGCCGAGTTCGTCCACCATGTAGGCCCGCTGCGCCTCAGCGACGCCGAAATAGGCACTCGTCCAGTGATTCAACGCGCGGTCGAGGTTGGCGCGCAGAGCGCTTCGAGGCGTGGGATCGGCGATGTTGTGCACCCACATCACCGTGTGCGGCACACCGGCGACCCGGGCCGCGATGCGACCCAGCGTTTCTGCGTTGTAACCGCGGACCACCACGACATCCGGCCGCTGCTCCCGGACGGCTGCGATGAGCTCGAACAGGGCCCGGGCGGCTTGGTGCTTTCCGCCCAGATTCAGTGCCCGGGCCTCGATTCCCTCGGCCAGCAGGTCGGGGAAGAGCCCGCCTTGCTCGCCGATGCATATGACCGAAGGCACGAACCGTTCTGGATCCATCCGCGGCAACAAGGTGGTCACATGGCGCTCGGCACCGCCGACCATCAGATCCGGGACCACGAACAGCAGCCGGATCGGCCGCCCGCTCATCGCGTCACCTCGCCGTAGGACAATCTCGCGGCGCGGCCGTCATGCCCGGCGTCCGGCAGATGTCTGCCACGATCGGACCACCCTACGGCCACCCCGGCGAGCAGAAAGATGACAGCCGTGGGGAAGTCGAAGTACCGGAGGTCGACCGTCAAACCGGCACAGACCAGTACAGCGATGGCCATCATCGCCATCAGCATGAGCGGCCTGCCACACAGGTCCTGGTCCGGCAGTGTCCGGTAGGCATTCCACAGGCGGTAAGCGATGAACGCCAGTACGCAGACCCACGCCGCGAGCCCGATCACGCCCAACTCGGCCAGGATCGCCAGCTCGTTCTGATGAGAGACCTCGCCGAAGCCGCTCGCCCAGGGCACATCGGCAGCCCACTGCTGATGATGAATCGTGTTGACCGACTGAAAGCGGCCCACTCCCCAGCCGTCGATGGGTCGCTGCGTGAACGCCCACAGCGCAGTCTGCATGTCGTTGAGCCGTGACTCGACCTCCGCATCGGAGCCCACTCCGCCGGCCGCCCGGTCCGCGCTGGTGAATGCCGCCCAGTTGACGACGACCGTGGCGCCCAGCACCAGGAGTATCGCGATGTACCCCCGGCGGCATCCCTTGGCGAGGATGGCGCCGATGACGAGCACCACGACGCCGGCGAGCCAGACCGCCCGGGTATGGGTCAGATACAGACCGCAGCCACTGGCAACCGCAACCACCAGCGCCGCGGCCCGCTGCCACGTCGGATCGTTGCGCCGGTGCAACAGCACCATGGCGATGGCGAAGCCCAGGACCAGGACCATCCCGTTGCCTACAGGCTGGTTGAAGATCCCCACGGCGCGACCGGCCCAGCTCGGGCGGACATCGGTGACGATGTAGCGGGGCCAGACCTGACCCGCCAGCCCGACGGCCGGCATGATGCTGACCGCGGCCGAATAGGACGCCAGACCCAGGATCACCCAGAGCAGGGCACGCACCGTCGCTACCCGGTCGAAGGCGTAGCGCCCCACAAGGTACATCGCGAACGGAATCAACGTCCCGACGARGATGAACCTCGGGATCGGCAGGTCGGTGCCCAGAAGCGGGTCACCCGTGCCGTATTGATGTGGGGCGAGCATCGAGTAGACGTTGCAGGTCACGTATGCGGCCATCGCCCACTCGATGGGCCCGGTACCGCGCACGCGTTCGCGCGTCCGGTCCAGCCATAGCACGGCCGCAACGACGGTCCCGGCAAAAACCACCAGGAACAACTCGACCGGCAGTGCCGCCTGGGCGCGAATAGGCAGCCGCAGGAACATCGTGACGAGCAGCAGCACGGTGCCGAACACCGGGCTGACCAGAATGCACACCCCCACCGCAGCCGCAGCCGCACCGAGCACCAGCAGGTAGCCGGATTTCGCGCCGCCCAGCAGCACCGCAGGCATCACCAGAGCGATGGCAGCGAAAGGCAACCAAGCTCGCACCCGCACGGCGCCGGCAGTGGCGCCGACCGGCGCGGTCACCATCGTCATTCGGACTGCCCAAAGGTGAGCTCGCCCCGGTCCGCGTTCACCCGGTGCTCAAAACCGTTCACAGTCGCCCACCGCCGACGCAGGACTCCCCGCGGACGGGGCGGCCGTCTACCGTCGATCAGCACCGCGCCGAGGAGCACTGCGCGCGCATCGGCGAGCACATCGACCGCGGCTGCCACATCGCCAGCCCGTGACGAATGGCTGCCGACCACGACCATGGTGAAGTCAGCTGCGGCACAGATTGATTGAGCCTCGATGGTCTCGACCAGCGAAGGCGCGGCGACCACGATGGTGTCGGCGCCTGCACGCAGCTCATCGAGGACCGCGACGATCTTGTCCCGTCCGACGAGCGAATACCGGTCGGCAACCACCGAACCCGCACCCATGACCAGCAGCGAATCGACTGCGCCGTCCTTCAACAAGCCGTTGGCCAGCGCACTATTGACCAGCGCATCGTTGAAACCGAGGCCCTGAGCGTGCTGCGATCCGTCGTTGTCGGCGTACACCAGGACGGTTCGATATCCCTGTTGTGCCGACAATCTGGCCAGTGCCTCGGCGAGCTCACGGGCGCCGCGGGCGCCGCGGCAATCGGTCAGCGCGATGACCTTGGACTTCGCCTGGTCCTGGAGGGTGACGAAGTTGGCGAGCGTGCGCAGCCGGTCCTCTCGCAATCGGTTCAGCTCGATCGAACCACCGCCAGGGACCTCGACCAGCGGTTCCAGCTGGGTTTTGTCCAAAAGATCTGCGGCGTTGGCGATTCGGGTGGACATCGCCGCCAGCCCCAGGGCGGCAAGCACACCGAGCAGCAATCCGCCGACACACCGTAACGCCAACTCGAACAGGGCGTTCGGGGTGATGGCGGTGACGCCGGCCTGTAACTGCAGATCCCGAAGTTGATTCGTCGAGTCAGACCGCAAGCTGTCCAGCCTCTGCTGCACGACAGGCGCCATCGGATTGATCAGACCGTCGGGTCCGGGTTGGTCGAGCAGCACGTCGAGTTGCTTCTCGGTATTGAGAATGGCCTTGTCGTTGCCCTTTTTCCGGACCGCGTTGATGTCATCGCGAAACGCCTCGGCCATATTGGCCGCTGTTCGCTGGGCAACCTCTGGATCTGACGCGGTCGCCTCGATCACGAGAATTGGGCTCGCAGCCACCGTTCGACCGATGAAGGTGACATCCTCTGGGATGTTCCGGTTCGCCCGCAATCGGGTGATCATCTCGGGTTCGTTGAAAAGGCTGATGTACCCGACGGCCATCGTCGCGTCGTCTACCGGGTTACGACCCGGTGAGGCCAGGATGAGGGTCGAGGTCCCGATGTACGTCGGTTTGGCGGTGAGCAGTGCCGGCACGGCCGACAGCACGGCAGCAGCGACAATCAGCAGAACCAGCCACCACCGTTGCCGAATCTGCTCGAGGCGGCGCCTCACTATGGGATTCAATTCGCCTCCTAGTACGCAACAAAACCGTCGATTACTGCGTTCAGGCATCCAGCAGAAGGGCCGGCTCAGGATCGAGGGTCGCGCGCAGCCAACGCACGGTACGGTCGATTCCCTCCACGAGGTCGACAGCGGGTTCCCACCCGAGATCCCTTTTTGCCTTGGTCGGATCCAGGGCGATCTCGTGAAGTTCACCGGTCCGGGCCGGAGCGAAGCACGGCTCCGGCGCCCCATCGAGAACAGCGGCGATGGCGCGGTGCACCTCGGTGACGGTGGCCTGTTGCCCCGTGCCGATGTTGTAGGTACCTACCGTGGACAACGGGGCCCGACCGGCCCGCACAAAAGCGTCCACCACATCGTCGACGTAGACGTAATCACGGGAGGCGGTGCCGTCGCCGTACACGGTGACGGGTTTGCCGCTGATCATTCTGCTCCCGAAGACCGCGATCACACCGGCTTCGCCGAATGGATTCTGGCGTGGCCCATATACATTCGACAGTCCCAGACAGATCGGCGCGATGCCGTACATGCCGGCATACGCGCCGATGTACATTTCGCCGGCAACCTTGGCGGCCGCATACGGCGACAGCGGCTTCAGTGGGGCGGTCTCGGCGACCGGCAGGCTCGTCGGCGCTCCATATCGCGACCCCCCGGACGCGGCATAGACAAAGCGCCGAACTCCCGCGCGCCGGGTGGCCTCCAGAATGTTGATCGTGCCCAGCACATTTGCCCGGGCGTCGAATTGCGGATCGGAAACCGATGCCCGTAGGTCAACGTGTGCAGCAAGATGGCAGACGACATCGGGGTTGGCGCCGTCGACGATGCCGACCAGCTCGGTCGCTTGGATATCGGCCTTCAAGAAAGTGAACTTTCCCGGCCGAATCCTGTTGAAACGCAGCGCCTGGTCGAGGTTGGCCGGGACACCGGTGACGAGATTGTCGATCCCGATCACCTCGTTGCCTTCGGCCAGCAGACGATCCACCAGGGTCGAACCGATGAATCCGCACGCGCCGGTCACCAGATATCGCATGATCTACTCCTATTCGACGGAACTGTGGTTGACGCGTGCGCTACCCGCACGGCTGAAGACAAGCGAGTCGGCTCCGACATCATCGGGTGTGGCTCGGTGGATCAACTCGGTCGCGACCCGTCGGCCCGACCGGATGGCGCCCTCCATCAGCCCGAAGAACTCCATGCTGGTTTCGGTACCTGCCCAGTGGACGCGGCCGTGTGGGGTGATCAGTGTCGGCCCCAGGCGCAGCCAATCTCCGGGACCGAACAGAGCGGCGTAGCAGCCTCGGCTGTATCGCGCGGTGAGCCAGTCCGTCACCGAGTACCGCTCAGGCGGCGGCAGCTGCGGAAAGAGCCGTCCCACATGGGTCAGAACGGCATCCTGTTGCTCGCGAGCCGACAGCGCCGAGAACGTCGACGCCTCCGAGCCGGTGACGAACCCCGTGAGCACACCGGCTGATTCATCGGACGGAGAGTCATCGACGGTGGACAGCAGCGGCCCGTGTGAGCTCACCGACCATCCGGACAGACCCTGCTCGCGCCAGATCGGAGCCGGATAGCCCAGGTGAACCTTGACCGCACATCCGGGGCCGGTGGACGCCGTGGCCCGAGGGCTGCGCAGACCGGGCCGGAAGGTGATGCGCTGCGCCAGCGCCGGCGGCACGGCGACGACCACCCGGTCGGCCCGGTACCTCGGTCGTGTGCCATCGGGTCCCGGTGCACACTGCACGTGGACCTCGGCGGACGTCTGATCGATCGCACAGACGCTCTGTCCCAACCGAACCCGGTCACCCAGCTGTGCGGCCAGCGCCTGGCACAGCAGGTGCGCGCCGCCATCGATCCGCCATTGCTGGGCACCGCCTTCGAAGGCGTTCAGATACCGGATGCCGCCGCCGGAGCGAAGATAGAAGGCCATGTGGAGCACGGAGATCGCGGCAGGATCGGCCGCCATCATCTCGCCGATGAAGAGTGGGAAGAAGGTCTTCGCATCCGGATGCTCGATCTCGTCGGCAAGCCAGCGCGCGGCGGTCAGCCGGTCGAGTTGTCCCGCTTGCGGGCTCAGCCACGGCTTGTCCGGCCGGATCGCGGCGACGAGCTCCTCAAGGCGGTCGAACAGGTCGCCGAGTGCCACAGCGTCCAGCGGTGGCACTCGGCTCGCAGTGGTCGTCCGACGACCCGACAGCAGGAACGTACTGTCGCCCGTCATCCCGGTGGAGACCACATTCAGACCCTGTTCCCGCATCAGCGCGAGCAACTCGGTGTGCCGGACACCCAGATAGGCGGCACCCCCGTCGGCGGCGACACCGCCGGCGATCTCGACGCCGCGTACCCGACCTCCCACCCGGTCGTCCGCCTCCAGCACGGTGACATCGGCCCCCGCCGCCACCAGGTCGGCGGCCGCAGTCAGCCCCGCAAGGCCGGCCCCGACAACCACGACACGCATGCTTTCCCCGTTCATCGCACCGCGGCCGTGACCTTGGCGAAAAGCCCGTCGGGCGAGGGATTCTCGATGAAGTCATCCCACGACAACTCCGTGCCGAAGTCGCGCGCGATCGCACTGAGCACCCGGGTGGCCAGCAGCGAATCTCCACCGAGCTCGAAGAAGTCGGAGTGCGGAGCCACTTCCACCGGCCCGAGTACCCGCCGGAAGATCTGCACGATGTGACCGGTGCTCATCGGCCAGCTCCTCTGCTGTCGTAGTCGGCGGCGGCACGCTGAGTGGCCGTCCGGTCGATTTTCCCGCTGGACGTGTAGCTCAGCTCACGGACGAATATCAGCTTGCTGGGTACGAATTGGCTGGGCAGGAGACTGCGGAGATGACGTTTCAGCTCCCCCGGAGTCACCGCCCCGATCGGGACGACGTATGCCGCCAACGTGGTGCGGCCCAGAGATCGTTCGCCGATCACGACGGCGCCCCGCACGGCGGGGTGCGCGCTCAGATGGGTTTCCACCTCAGCCGGATGCACCCGCACACCGAGCACCTTCACCTGCTCATCGGCGCGCCCGCACGGATACAGCAGGCCGCCCTCACCGCGGGTGACGAGGTCTCCGGTACGGAACCAGCGCGCCGGTCCGTCGCCGTGGTCGATCACCGGGAATTCGGCCGCAGTACGTTCCAGTAGCCCGAGGTAGCCGTCGGCCAGTGCCGGGCCCGACACGAGGAGCTCACCCTCGTCGGTGACATGGTCGCGCACATGCGGCAACGCGCGCCCGAGCGGCAACTCCGACTCGACTTCCGAGACAGCTGATTCGATGCCGGGACCGCTCAGCTGCACCGCATGGGTGATCATCGTGGTCTCGGTGCATCCGTAGGTGTTGAGCAGCCGGATGTTCCCGGTTCCCCGATCGCGCCACTGGGAAAACCTGGTTCGATCGATCCGTTCGCCGCCTATCACCACCAGGCGCACACTGTCCGGCAGTGCCACATGTTCCTCGTGCAGAAAGAGCACCAGTTCATGCCAGAACGCTGTCGGCAGATCGAGCACCGTCACTTCGCGATCGGCCAGCATGCGGACGAACCGCGGAAACGAATGGGAATGGGCCGCATCGTCGAAAACCACTGTCGCGCCGGCAGTCAGTGCCGGCAGGATCTCCTCCAGGCAGGTGTCCCATCCCAGCGAGGCGAACTGCAGCACACGGTCGTGCGGGGTCAGCGCGAAGAGGTCCCGCAAGGCGCGCACGGTCACGGCAAGGGCATTGCGCGACACCACCACCGGCTTCGGCCGCCCTGTCGATCCCGAGGTGCACAACACATAGGCCGGATCGTCCGGCCGCCACCGCGGCAAGGCCGCCTGAACATCGCCGGCGAATTCGTCACCGACCAGCGACTCGTTGCCCGAGCTGAACACGCGATCCAGTCCCATGACCTCGGCGAGCTGCTGCTGTCTGGCGACCGGAAGTCCCGAGTCGATCGGGCAGAAGGCGGCGCCGGCCTGCAGTATGCCGAACAGCTGCTCGACGACCGAAGGTGCGTGCGACACCATCGTCCCGATCAACGGCGACGGTGCCGCCACACCGAATCCGAAGACTCTGAGGTGCAATGCCTGACGGCGGATGCGCTCCGCGAGCTCTCGATAGCTCACCGTGGCGCCGTTGTGCATGAGCGCGGCATGGTTGGGCTGTTCTCGCACAATCGCAGCGAAGTCGTTCAGCACGTCGTCAGCGGAACAGGCACCGAAGGAGACCATGTTTCGCTCGAGAAGGACTCCCGGTTCATTCGCTTGCGCCGCAAGATCGCTCATCGCTCGTGCTCCCATCTGAATGCTCACCGTGTGCTGGTCGTTCTCGGTCACTCGACGGTGACCGATTTGGCAAGGTTTCTGGGCTTGTCGACGTCGCGACCGAGTGCGAGGGCCGTCATCCGGGCCAGCACCTGCAGCGGGATGGTCGCCGCGATGGGCCCCCAGGGAGCTACCGGTCCCATCACGACCGGCATCGTGCTCCCCGCGGAGCCGATGGTGATCACCCGGCCGCCGCGAACCTCGACCTCGGCGATGTTGGCGGCCAGCTTGGGATCGCCGTTGTCGACGACGACCACGGGCGTGCCCGGTTCGACCAGGGCCAGCGGTCCATGCTTGAGTTCGCCGGCCGGGTAGTGCTCGGCCCACCGATAGGTCAGCTCCTTGAGCTTCAACGCTCCTTCGGCCGCGTAGGGCAGGCCAGAACCGCGTGCGATGAAGATGAAACCCGAAGCGGCGATGACTTCTTCGGTGATCGCCGGTACAGCGCAATTGGCCACTGCACCGGCGACAGCGAGCTGATCCGGTAGCCGTTTCAGGTCGTCGGCCAGGCGTGCGGCCACCGCGGGTGACAACCGTTTCATCGCCACCAGCGCGGAGAGCATCACGGCTGAGCCGGCGATGATCTGGCAGATGAACGTCTTGGTGGCGGCCACTCCGATTTCTGGACCGGCCGGAAATCCCACCACGGCGTCGGCCTGCCGTGCGAGCGTGGAGTACGGATTGTTGGTGAGGGCAAGCAGTGTCGAACCGCCCAGGATCGATGAGTCCACCGACCGCAGGACGTCGGCGGTTTCACCGGACTGGCTCAGCGCCAGGCACAACTGCGCAGGCTCCGGGACATCGGCGGTGGCCTCGCTCGCCACGGTGGCGGTCACCGGGATCCTGCCGAGCCCACGCGCCAGATTGGCGATCACGTTCCCGGCGTTCAGCGAGGTCCCGCAGCCGAGCACCCGCAGCCGCTCGAAAGGGGGCAGTCCCAGTCGATTCCATACCTCGCCGGTCGCGATCCCATCAGCGAGTTGATCGATCACGCGGGCCGCAGCTTCCGGCTGCTCATCGATCTCTTTGGCCATGAAATCGGGGTAATTGCCCAGTTCGACATCACTGCTGCGGCATTGGTGTCGGGTCAGCGCAGGCGGCGCCACGCTGACACCACCACGGTGCCACCTGTCGCGGCTGGTCAGTTCGACCACGTCGCCCGATCCCAGGACACGGAACTCATCCGCCCAATCGGCGATCGCCGTGATATCGCTGGCCGCGAAGTCGCCATGACTGGTGTGCGCCAACAACAACGGAGAGTCGCAGGAAGCGACCACGATCCGGCTTGACCGCTGCTCCAGCACCGCAAGCGCCCACGACCCGCGGGCCCTGGTCAACGCATTCTGTACTGCTTGCRGGATGTCGTCACAGCGTCGGCGCTCATCCTCGATCAGGTGGACGAGGACCTCACTGTCGACCCGGGTCGCAAACCGGTGACCGGCGGCAATGAGCTCGGTCCGCAGGTCGTCCGCGTTCACGATGATTCCGTTGTGCACCAGGTTGAGTTGACCGGTGCAATCGACGTGTGGGTGCGCGTTCTCCTCGGTCACCGCACCATGAGTCGCCCAGCGCGTGTGCCCGATTCCCATCCCGTCGAACTTCGCACCGGACCAGCCGTCGAGCAGATTCTCCAGCGTGCCGATTCGCCCTGTGGTCCGCAGCCGGGCGATGTCGCCGGAGGCCGTCCGCAGCGCCACCCCGACGGAGTCGTATCCGCGGTACTCGAGTCGCCGCAACCCCACCCGGAGGTAGTCGACCGCCGGCCGGTCTGTCCGGCACGCGATGATGCCGCACATCAACGTTGCCCGAAACGTGGCGCGATGAAAGCTATTGGCGCAAATCCGGATTCAGCCGGCTGCAATGTCACGTTGAACACCAGCGACCCTCCCGAATAGTCCTGAGTAAACTCCGAAGCACCACATCACTATCGGCGAACCAGTGCCATTGGTACATGGACCATCCGAGCGATTTTCGAACTGAACCTCCGCCCGGTTCCAGGACTAGTTCCCTGGGGGCCCCTCGGGTCGCAGGATGGCTCGAGCTCGTGCCGCGGCCTGCGCGCGCGTGCTCACGCCGAGCTTGGTCAGCAGGCTGTGGACGTGGTTCTTGACGGTATGAACGGCAATTCGGAGCTGCTCGGCGATATCACGATTGGTGAGGCCCATCTCGAGCATCCGTAGGATCTGAATCTCCCGCGAAGTGAGGACCAGTTCCTTGGCCGCCGGACGGCCCTGTGAGGCCAGTGCCGACAGTCTGCGGAGCAGAATTGCCGACACTCTCGGCGAACACAGGGAGCCGCCGGCAGCAACCTTGTGTATCAACACAAGCAGGTCCTCGAGCGACTCGCTGCGCAGGTGGTAGCCCGCCACGCCGGCCTCGGCATACGAAACTATCTCGGCTTCGTCCTCTTCAGATACGCCGAGGACCACCAGTCGGACGTGTGGACTCAGTTTCATCGCCTGCCGTAGCAGCATCGTACTGTCACGTGTTCTACTGTCCAGCAGGATGATTCGTGGTTGTGTCGTCTCGAAGGCGGCTATCAACGACACCAGATCCCAGGCGACCCCCGGTGACTCCGCGCCGTAAGATGCGAGTACGGCAACCAGGTAGTCACGGAACATGGCGCAGTCGTTGAGGATCAAGATCCGCAGGTCGCGAAGTAGACCGACATCATCGGCGGTGGCCCACTCGTCGCGCGGTGCCCCGACCGAATGCAGTTCGGGCGGTGGCCGCCCATTGCCGGCCGACCACCCGTCATCCATCACGCCGGGGTTCACGCGCTTACAGGCCCGGCTGGTCGATGGACGCGAGCTGCACCGAATGACATGCCTTCACTATCGGGGCATCACGGCGATTGGTACATGGACCGATGGAGCGAATTTCGGACTGGATCACTAGATCCCCGCAGTCCTGGTTACGTGGGGCTCTCGGCGGGAAGGATGGTGCGGGCCAGCGCGGCAGCCTGGGCACGCGAGGTGACACCGAGCTTGGTCAGGAGGCTGTGCACATGGTTCTTCACGGTGTGCACGGCGATACATAGCTGGTCGGCGATCTCCCGATTCGCAAGACCCGCCTCGAGCATCCGCAGGATCTGAACCTCACGGGTCGTGAGGACCAGACCTTTGGCGGCCGGCTGGCGTTGCGCGGCCAGCGATGAGATCCGGTGCAGCAGGATCGCGGAAACAGCCGGCGAACAGAGAAATTCGCCCGCGGCAACCTTGTGTATGGCGGTGATCAGATCGTCCAAGGTCTCGGAGCGCAGGTGATAGCCCGCCACACCGGCCTCTGCGCACCCGACGATCTCCGATTCGTCGTCCCCGGACACGCCCAGCACGACGACGCGGGAACTCGGGCTCAACTGCATGGCCTGTCGTAGCAGCATCGCACTGTCACGAGTTCTCATGTTGACCAGAATGACGGCCGGCGTGATCGCTTCGACCGCCGCAACCAATGAGGGCCAGTCCCATGCGACCCCGGGCGTCACCGCTCCCTGTGAGGTGACGACGGCGACGAGGTAGTCGCGGTACAGCTTGCAGTCATCGATGATCAGAACCCTTGCGCCATAAAGCTGGCCGACACCGTCGACACCTTCCCAGTGTCGTTCGACGCGGGTGAGGGGACTCTGCCGTCGGTACACCTCACCCACACCCGGGGACCAGAACTGATCGGGCTGAACCGCGGAAGCAACAGCGAAGGCTTCACCGCCGTCCTCGGCCACGGTCACAGCACCCACCCCGATGCACGAACCAACACTCCAAATGCCTTCATCTTCGCCCCCCTGCGTAATGAATGTGGCAACTGCACGCCCCCCGCCGAGGCGCTCATGGCCGGCGGGTGATCGAGCGCGGCGTCCCCGTGGACGTCAAAGTACGTAGCGAAGAGTATTGCTAGACAACTTGTGGCGCTGTCTGCAAAATGCCGCTTCGCCTCGACCATAGACCGCCCGAAGGACTGAGCGCTATAGAACACCTACTGCAACCAGGGTCTAGGGCTGCACGGCTGAAGCTGAGGCTAATTTACGGCCGTGTCGAATGCAACCCGAGTTGCGATTTCAGCGAATTAATGAATCTTCGCCAAAACTGCAGCACACGGCACAAAAGCACATGATTAATTGATCGGACAAACAATGGACGGCGGTCCGACTCCGCGGCAGTCTTGGCGACGTTCGGACACCGTGGCTATCGTCAGCAACGTGTCACGGGGCGCTGCGTTCTCTCCATCCAGTCGATGATCTTGCGGGCCGAGTCGATCCATGAATAGCGGCCCGCGTTCAGCAATCCACGGCACCGCATCTCTTCGGCGAGACCGATCTCCGAGTCCAGCCGGTCCAGTTGCGCCGTCAGCATGTCGGGATCATCGGGATCGAAGTAGAGCGCGGTGTCCCGGCAAACCTCTGGCAGCGCAGCTGAATCCGCGCACACCACCGGGCAGCCCATGGCCTGCGCCTCGACAGCCGAGAGTCCGAAGCCGGCGTAGGTAGCGGGCAGGACGAATGCCGGACAGTGCCGGTACAGCCACACCAGCTCGGCATCCGTCACATGTTCGGCACAGACCACCGAGGAGTCCGCCGTCAAGTCTGAACTGCGTAGCCCGACGACCAACACCCTGCGCCCGGATCTCGCCATCGCTGTCGCCGCAGCAACGATGTTCTCGTGCGGCGCTGCGGTGCCGATCACCAGGTAATGGTCCCCCCACACCGGCAGTTCGGGCCGAATCGGATGCACACCGTCCAGTGAATCAGCGGCGCCCCCGGCCACGATGAAACGATCGACATCGATCCTCAGCACATCGGCCAGCTCATGCGCGCTGTACACGGACTCGGTGACCAGGCCGTCGGYCGTTCGGCCGAGCCACCGATAGGCCAGCGAGTGGAACAGTCGGTAGCTTCTGCTGAAACCGGACGGCCGCCTAAACGGAGCGGCGTCGTGCATGGTCACCAACTGCCGGCGCTTGAAGATCGGCGCGGTCCCCTCGAAGTTCAGCAGTATCCGGCCCGCGGTGGCCGATGGGAGATGGATCTGCTCGAATGCGGTACCGGTGAGCCTGGATCTCCGGATCTGGACATGGTTCTCCTCGGCCCATGCAGAAACAGCGTCACCCGCATCGGCCGGAACGTGCAGAACCAACCGCAACCGACCTGTCGATGCGAGCGCCCGGACCATCTCCGCGGCGTACCGACTGGTCGATGATCTGTTGTGCGCCAGCCAGTTTCCGTTCACATGGACTTCACGCCCGGGGCGCCGGTGGAGGTCGAACGCCGAGGTCCATCCGGCGACGTGCTGCTCGGTCCGGTCCGGGTGCCACAACGCCATCCGCAGAACCGTGGTCGCCAGTGCTGAATTCATCGAGCCCCCTCTCACTGCACACGATTCGGATACAGACTCACTATCGGACGGTGGAGGGGTCCGGTACATAGGTCTGGGGATCCAATTCTCGCCACCGGAGGAACTAGTTCCCGGCGTGGGGGGCAGGCCAGCGTGGCCTCGAATGGCTTTGTGCGAGTGCGATTTTCGCCGGCGGGCGAGAGTGATCGACCGCTGCGCCGACGATTCAGAACCTCTCACGTGCGCGTGCCCCGTTCACGCCCGTCGACCGCAACCCGCTCAATAGCTCACCAGAATGTGAGCGAATTCTGCGGTGCACGTCGAACCAGGAGTCTCAGCAGTCCGCCCGGACCGTTCAGATCCCCGAATACCTGTGTTCAGACCTGCGCTACCAGGGACTGGGGTAGCAAGACAGCTAAGAGGTTAATTTACTCGACGGCAACTTCGCAAGGTTTTCACCAACCCGCCGCACGCATCCATGGCGAATGCACATGAGTTCGCTAGAACTGCGTCGCGAGGTCCAGAGACCGCCAAGCGCGCTGAACAGCGCTCACCAGCGTCGAACCGGCACCAGCGCACACCTACCGACGGATCGGCAATCATGTTTGCGCAGAGGCGTATTGGATTTCCAGGCGGAGACGCCGAGCACTGGCCCGGGCCTCGACAGCAAAGGAATTCGGTGACGCCGACTACATCTGCCGGGACAGGTCCTCGCCGCCGGTCGGTCGCGACGGTCCGTGCGGCGCGATGGGTGCCGGCCCCCCGGTGGAACCGCCGGCCGAGGAGCCGGCCGCCGCGTGCTCGCGCGAATCCAGCTGCGACTGCCTCTGGTCCTGCTGCTGATCGCGGGTGTCCTGGGCGGCCTGGCGCTCGTCCTGCTGATCTTCGCGCTGGTTCTGCTGGTCCTCGCGTGCGTTCTGCTCGTTCTCGCGCTGCTCGCCTGTCGGCGCGCCGGGCACGCCCGGGGGCGGACCGCCTGCCGACCCGCCTGGTTCCTGCTGCTGCCCCTGCTGCGCGGCCTGGGTGCCCTGTTGGACCGCGCCCTGCGCCGCCTGCATCGCCTGCTGCATCAGCTGGCCGAAGCCGCCGCCCTGACCGCCACCCCCCTGGCCGCCACCGCCGAGGCTGCCGGCCGCCTGCTGCGGCATCTGCGCCAGCTGACCCAGCTGACCGGTGAGTTGTCCCAGCATGTCGCCGGTCTGACCCACCGACTGACCGGCAGATTCGTCGCCCACGTTGTAGGCGGCCTGCGCCGCTCCGACCTTGCCGGAGAACGTATTCTCCTTGGCCGCAAGCGAAGTCACGTTGGCTGTCATCGATGCTTCGAGCGTCGGCAGCACCGCCGAGATTGTCATGCTCATCGCGTCGGCACCCGGCGGGATGACCGGCATCGGCGGCAGCTCCACCGAGGCCGCACTCCAGCTGATGCCCTCGGGTTTACGAAGTGGACTCGACACAGTTGCTCACCAATCCTCGTCGACATCGTCTTCGGCCAGGTCGTATTCCAGGGCCTCGGGCAGCGCCAGACCGGTTGTCGTGCCCCCGCTGCTCCCGCGCTGCCCCATCATCGGCCCACCCATGCCGCCGCCCATGCCACCGCCGGCGGCCACCGGTGCCATACCGCCGATCGCGCCACTTCCCGCACCGGCTCCGGGCGCGGGGGCCACCGACACCGGCAGGGTGTTACCGACCAGACTCGCCATCAGCGGGGACTGCGCGGACCCACCGCCGCCACCGGGCAGGCCGGCCGCGCGCACCATGCCCGCCCCGGCACCTGCCCCACCGCCACCGGCCAGCGGGTGGTTCGAGAACGCGGAGAAGGGCGACACCCCGCCCAGACCCGCTCCGCCGCCGCCCTGACCGAACATCGACGTGAGCTGTTGCAACGGTTGGCCGAGGGTCTGCGCGAGTTGCTGCGGGGCCTGGGTCACCTGGCCCATCGCCTGGCCGAGCATCTGCGGGATCTGTCCGACCAGCCCGGCCAGCTGACCCATCATCTGCATCGCCTGTGACGGGTCCTGGCCGGCGACCTGCTGCGGCCCCACCGGGGGCGTTCCCGTGGAGGGGGTGCTCGCCGGGGCGCCGATGCTGTTGGCCATCGTGCCGGCATTGGCCGTCACGGTGGCGGAGTTCTGCGAGAGCCCCAGCATGATCCGGCTCTGCACCAGCGCCTGGGTGTTGCTGACCGGCATCGACTGGATCGCCATGCACTCTGCCTGGGTTTCCTGCGCGACGATGTTCGCCATCGTCTTGGTCTGGATGACGGCGGCCTCCATGGTGCGCAGCTTGGCCGCGATCGCGGCGGCCTGAGCGGCGTTGGCCTCGTGCCCGCCGATGATGGTGGTGGCCTCACCGGCGGCGGCCATCGAACCGCCACCCTCCCAGGTGTCGGTGAGTTTCATCAGCTGGCCCTGTTGCTGCGGCACCACCGTGCCGCTGATCTTGGCCGCAAGCGCCTCGTACTGCGCCGCCGCGGCGGCCAGCGCGTTCTCATCGACGTTCGGCCACCCCGGGCCGGTCACCGTCTGCCCCCCGTATGGGCTCACATCGGGCTGGATCCCCATGGGCTCGAGATTACCGTGCCCCCGACCGGGGTCGGCACACTATTTAGCCGAGGATCAGACCCGAGGTCGGCACGCCCGTACCCGCGGTGACCAGCACATGCTCGACATTGTCGACCTGATTGACCGATGTCCCGCGCAACTGGCGCACACCCTCGGCGATGCCGTTCATCCCGTGGATATAGGCCTCACCGAGCTGACCGCCGTGGGTGTTGATCGGCAGCCGCCCACCGAGTTCGATGGCGCCCCCGGCGATGAAGTCCTTGGCCTCGCCCTTCCCGCAGAAGCCGAGCTCCTCGAGCTGGATGAGCGTGTAGGGGGTGAAGTGGTCGTACAGGATCGCGGTCTGGATATCGGCCGGCGACAGGCCGCTCTGCTCCCACAGCTGGCGGCCGACCAGACCCATCTCGGGCAGCCCGAGCTCATCGCGGTAGTACGAGTACATGGTGAATTGATCGGCGCCCGCGCCCTGTGCGGCCGCCTCGATGATCGCCGGTCGGTGCTTGAGATCCTTGGCCCGCTCCGGAGTGGTGACCACGATGGCCACCCCGCCGTCGGTCTCCTGGCAGCAGTCCAGCAGCCGCAGTGGCTCGGCGATCCACCGCGAGTTCTGGTGATCCTCGATGGTGATCGGTTTGCCGTAGAAATGCGCCTTCGGGTTGTTGGCGGCGTGCTTGCGGTCGGCGACCGACACGGCGCCGAAATCGGCACTGGTGGCGCCGTATTCATGCATGTAGCGCTGCGCGATCATCGCGACCGAGGCGGCCGGGGTGCTCAGGCCGTGCGGGTAGGACCAGCTGTACTCCACGCCGCGGGAGTCGGCGTTGATGGTCAGGCCGCTCATCACCTGACCGAACCGGAACTCCGAGCGCTCATTGAACGCCCGGTAGGCCACCACGACCTCGGCCACTCCGGACGCCACCGCAAGGGCGGCCTGCTGCACCGTCGCGGCCGCCGCGCCACCGCCATAGCCGATCTGGCTGAAGAACTTCAGGTCCCCGATCCCGGTCGACCGCGCGACGGCGGTCTCCAGGTTGGAGTCCATGGTGAAGGTCACCAGGCCGTCGACGTCGGCCGGCGACAGGCCCGCGTCGTCGAGTGCGTCCAGCACCGCCTCGGCGGCCAGGCGCAGTTCACTGCGTCCGGAGTTCTTGGAGAAGTCGGTGGCGCCGATACCGGCGATGGCGGCTTTGCCGGAGAGCGTCACTTGTCCCCCAATGTCAGAGTGGACGTGGCGATCACGTGATTGCCGAGACTGTTGGCGCCCACCACTTTCAGCGTCACGTGGTCGCCGTCGACCGCGGTGACCTCACCGGTGAAGGTGATGGTGTCGTAGGCGTACCACGGCACACCGAGGCGGAGTTTGATCGAGGTGACGACGGCGGCCGGGCCGGCCCAGTCGGTGACATAGCGCCCCACCAGACCGGTGTCGGTCAGGATGTTGACGAAGATGTCCTTGGAACCCTTGGCCTGCGCCTTGTCGCGGTCATGGTGCACGTCCTGGTAATCGCGGGTCGCGATGGCGGTCGAGACGATGAAGGTCGGGTCACCGTAGATCTGGAGTTCGGGCAGCTTGGTGCCCACGGTCACGCTCACGCGGTGACCTCCCATGCGTACAGGCTCCAGGCCGGGCTGACATCACTATCCGGGAAATCGAGATACGTTGCGTGCACCGGCAATCCGATCTTCACGTCTGCAGGATCGATACCGCGCAGCTCACCGAGCATGCGGACGCCCTCTTCGAGTTCGACGAGCGCGATCACGAACGGCAGTGTGCGTCCGGGCACCTTCGGTGCATGATGCACGACATAGCTGAACACCGTGCCCTTGCCGGAGGCGACGAGATAGTCGACCGGCGCATCCTTGTCGGCCCAGACCGCGGGCACCGGCGGATGCTGCAGCGTGCCGTCCGGACGGCGCTGGAGACGCAACTCGTGGGCGTTGATGCCGTCCCAGAAGAACTTGGTGTCGCGTGAGGACGACGGCCGCATCAACTTGTCGGGGTCCAGATCCTCTGGCAAAGCACCCGTTTCGGCGGCCGGGACATTACCCGTCGCTTCGCTGGCCCCAGCCTGTGCGGCTTGGTTGGCGGCGGGCAGGAACTTCATGATCCGCCAGTCCATCTCGGCGACCTCTTCATCACCGACGTGCCAGCGGATCTTCTGGTTGATGAAGTAGCCCTCGCCCAGCGCGGTCTGCTTGGGACCCACCACATCGGTGATCTCGGCGCTCATCGCGACGAGCTCACCCGGCTTCAGGTAGCGGTGGTAGGTCTGATCGCAGTTGGTGGCGACCACGCCGACGTAGCCGGCGTCGTCGAACAGCTTCATGGCCCGGGCCAGTGGATCATCATCGGAGCGGGTGCGCCCCAGGCCCATCATCGTCCAGACCTGGATCATGGCCGGTGGCGCGACGATGCCGTCGTGCCCGGCCGCCTTGGCCGCGTCCTCGTCGACGTAGATCGGGTTGGTGTCACCGATCGCATCGGTCCAGTGGTGGATCATCGGGTGATTCACCGGATCCCGGGCGATGGTGGGCTCACCGCCTCCCGCAGCGACGATGGCATCGATGCCCGCCTGCAGATCACTCATGATCGTCTGCTCTTCGCGCAAGCGCTCATCACCGAGGGACCCTCGGCACCTTGAGACCCGATGCCGCGATCATCTCGCGCATCACCTCGTTGACACCACCGCCGAAGGTGATGACGAGATTGCGCTTGGTCATCTTGTCCAGCCAGTCCAGCAGCCGGGCCGTCTCCGGATCGGCGGGGTTGCCGTATCGGCCGACGACCTCTTCGGYGAGCCTGCCGACTTCCTGAATCCGTTCGGTGGAAAAGACTTTCGTCGCCGCGGCGTCGGCCACGGCGATGGTCTCACCGGAGGCCGCGACCTGCCAGTTCAGTAGTTCGTTGACCCGCCAGATCGATTTGATCTGGCCGAGCAGCCGGCGAGCGCCCTCCTGCTCGAGCGGCGTGACGCCGTCCGGGCCGGGCTTGGCCGCCCACTCGTAGACCTCGTCGTAGATGCCGGCGATGCGGCCGGCCGGTCCCAGTCCGACCCGCTCGTGGTTGAGCTGGGTGGTGATCAGCTTCCAGCCGCCGTGCTCCTCGCCGACCAGCATGTCGGCGGGCACCCGCACCTCGTTGTAGTAGGAGGCGTTGGTGTGGTGGGCGCCGTCCGACAGGATGATCGGCGTCCAGGAATAGCCGGGATCCTTGGTGTCGACGATCAGGATCGAGATGCCCTTGTGCTTGGCGGCTTCCGGATCCGTGCGGCAGGCCAGCCAGATGTAATCGGCGTCATGGGCGCCGGTCGTCCACATCTTCTGCCCGTTGACGATGTACTCGTCACCGTGGCGGATTGCGCTGGTACGCAACGAAGCCAGGTCGGTGCCGGCCTCCGGTTCGGAGTAGCCGATCGCGAAATGCACTTCGCCGGCCAGAATTCCGGGCAGGAACTTCTTCTTCTGCGCCTCCGTGCCGTGCACCTGCAGGGTGGGCCCGACGGTCTGCAGCGTCACCATCGGCAGTGGTACATCGGCCCGGTTGGCCTCGTTGACGAAGATCTGCTGCTCGATCGGACCGAAGCCGAGGCCGCCGTACTCCTTGGGCCAGCCGACACCGAGTTTTCCGTCCGAGCCCATCCGCTTGATCACCGTGCGGTAGGCCTCGTTGTGCCGGTCGGACTCCATCGCGGCCGCCTCTTCGGGCGTGATCAGAGTCGTGAAGTACTCGCGCAGTTCAGCTTGCAGTGACCGCTGCTCCGAGGTCAGTTCGATGAACATTTACGCTCCCACCAGATCGAGTCGGTACGCTTGCCCGCCCAGCAACCGGGTCAGATCCTTTATCGAAGAGAAGTAACGGTCCATGGGGTAGGTGATGTCCATGCCCATACCGCCGTGCAGGTGGTGGCACAGCCGCATCGCCGGCGGCGCCTGCGATGTCAGCCAGTAGCCGAGCAGCGCCAGATCATCATCGGTATCCAGGCCCTCGGTCAGCCGCCACACCACCGACGTGGACACCAAAGAGATGGTGCGCGAAGCGATGTAGATCTCGGACAGCTGGGCGGCGACCGTCTGGAAGGTCGACAGCGGCCTTCCGAACTGTTCGCGGGTGGCCACGTAGTCCGCGGTGAGCCGCAACGCACCGGCGACCRGCCCGGCGGCGAAGGCGCCGATGGCCGCCAGCGCCAGCTGGTTCACCCGGGTGACGCTCGCGCCCTCCAGCACGCCATCGACCTCGGCGTCGTCGAATACCACCACGTATTCGTCGGACCCGTTGGAGCTCGGGGTCTTGGTCAGCGTGACACCCGGTGCCTGTGGCGAGATCACCACCACCGCGCCGACCACAGTGACCACCAGCCACTGTGCCGTCTCGGCATAGGGCACACCGATTTTGGTGCCGTTGAGTTTGCCCTCGGCCAGCGTGACCGACGGGCTCTCCGGCAGGGATGTCCCCGGCTCGTTGAGCGCCGCCGACAGCACCGCGCCCTCGGCCACGCCGGCCAGGTAGCGGTCCTGCTGCGCCTCGGAAGCCAGATCCAGCAGCGGCACCAGGCCGAGACCGAGAGTGGCCAGTGCCTGACCGACCGTGCCGTGGCGGCCGATCTCGGTCAGCGCTGTCGCCACCTCGGCCAGCCCCAAACCGTCACCACCGAGCCTCTCGGGCACGGCGAGCGCGGCGACTCCACCGGAAACCAGTGCGTCCCAACTATTTTCCCGGTCCAGCACCGATGTCACCACATCGGCGACAGCCTGCTGCTCCGGGTTCGGCGAGAAGTCCACCCGATCTGCTCCTTGGTGTTCTAGTTGGAGACGGCTGTTCCGGCGCCGGTGTAGTCGACCTGCCAGTGCTTGATGCCGTTGAGCCAGCCGGACTTCAGCCGCTCCGGATCGCCGACGGGCTTGAGATCGGGCATCGCATCGGCGATCGCATTGAAGATCAGGTTGATGGTCATCCGGGCCAGGTTGGCGCCGATGCAGAAGTGCGCACCGGTGCCGCCGAAGCCGACGTGCGGGTTCGGGTCCCGAAGGATGTTGAACTCGTGCGGGTTCTCGAACACCTCGTCGTCGAAGTTGGCCGAGCGGTACGACAGCACTACGCGCTCACCCTTCTTGATCTTCACCCCATTCAGTTCGGTGTCCTCCAGCGCGGTGCGCTGGAACGCCGAAACCGGGGTGGCCCAACGGACGATCTCGTCGGCGGTGGTGCCCGGTCGCTCCTTCTTGTACAGCTCCCACTGCTCGGGGTGCTGCGCGAAGGCGATCATGCCGTGCGTCGTCGAGTTACGGGTGGTCTCGTTGCCGGCCACCGCCAGCATGATCACGAAGAACCCGAACTCGTCATCGGAGAGCTTCTCGCCGTCGATATCGGCCTCGATCAGCTTCGTGACGATGTCCTCGGTCGGGTTCTTGGAGCGCTCCTCGGCCATCTTCATCGCGTAGGTGATCAGCTCGAAGGAGGACATCGCCGGATCCACGTCGGCGTACTCGGGATCTTCACCGGCGGTCATCTCGTTGGACCAGCGGAACAGCTTGTCCCGATCCTCCTGCGGCACACCGAGTAGTCCGGCGATGGCCTGCAGCGGCAGCTCGCTGGCGACCTGCTCGACGAAGTCGCCGACGCCCTCGGCCGCAGCAGACTCGGCGATGTTGCGGGCGCGGGTGCGCAGCTCTTCCTCGATGCGGCCGACGGCGCGCGGGGTGAAGCCGCGGGAGATGATCTTGCGCAGCCGGGTGTGCTGTGGGGCGTCCATGTTGAGCAGCACGGCCTTCTGCAGGTCGATCGCGTCACGGGTCATTCCCTCCGGCCAGACCGGGATGGCGCCGTCCGGCGAGCTGCCGAAGACCTCGCTGTTCTTGGACACCTCCTTGACGTCGGCGTGCTTGGTGACGATCCAGTAGCCCTTGTCACCGAAGCCGCCGGTTCCGCCCGGCACGTCCACCCAGTGGATGGGTTCGGTCTTGCGGAGCTCGGCCAGCTCCTCGACCGGCAGCCGTTCGAGGTTCAGGCTCGCGTCGAGCGGATCGAAGCCGTCGGGCAGGTTCGGGCTGGCCATGCAGATCTCCTTTGCGCAAAGTCCGGGCACATGTCGGGGTCGGGAACAATTCCTTCTAGTGCCACTTGGGGACCATTGAAACATGCCTTCACCGCAGATAAAAGGCACGGGGGCATCGTCGCTTGTCAGACTAATGAAACGTGTTCTAGCCTGACATCATGGGTAATCCTGTCATCGTCGAAGCCACCCGCAGCCCGATCGGCAAGCGCAATGGATGGCTGTCCGGACTACACGCCACCGAACTTCTGGGCGCGGTCCAGAAGGCCGTCGTCGAGAAGGCCGGTATTGATGCCGGTGACGTCGAGCAGCTCATCGGCGGCTGCGTCACCCAGTACGGCGAGCAGTCCAACAACATCACCCGGGTCGGCTGGCTGACCGCGGGCCTGCCCGAGCATGTCGGCGCCACCACCATCGACTGCCAGTGCGGCAGCGCCCAACAGGCCAACCATCTGATCGCCGGCCTGATCGCCACCGGTGCCATCGACATCGGTATCGCCTGCGGTATCGAGGCGATGAGCCGGGTGGGCCTGGGCGCGAACGCCGGCCCCGATCGCAGCATCATCCGGGCCTCGTCGTGGGATATCGACATGCCGAACCAGTTCGAGGCCGCCGAACGCATCGCCAAGCGCCGCGGTATCACCCGCGCCGACCTCGACGCGTTCGGTCTGGCTTCGCAGGCCAAGGCCAAGCGGGCCTGGGAGGAGGGGCGCTTCGACCGCGAGATCTCCCCGATCTCGGCACCGGTCCTCGACGAGAACAAGCGACCCACCGACGAATGGGCGCTGGTCACCCGGGACCAGGGCCTGCGCGACACCACCGCCGAGGGTCTGGCGGCGCTGAAGCCGGTCATGGAGGGCGCCATCCATACCGCCGGCACCTCATCGCAGATCTCCGATGGCGCGGCCGCGGTGCTCTGGATGGACGAAGACAAGGCCAAGGCGCTGGGCCTGACCCCGCGAGCGCGGATCGTCGCGCAGGCCAATGTCGGGTCCGAGACCTACTACCACCTCGACGGACCGGTGCAGTCGACGGCCAAGGTGCTGGAGAAGGCCGGTATGAAGATCGGCGACATCGACCTGGTCGAGATCAACGAGGCGTTCGCATCGGTGGTGCTGTCCTGGGCGCAGGTGCACGGCGCCGACATGGACAAGGTGAACGTCAACGGCGGCGCCATCGCGCTCGGACATCCCGTCGGCTCCACCGGCGCCCGGCTGATCACCACCGCTCTGCACGAACTGGAGCGCACCGGTAAGAGCACCGCGCTGATCACCATGTGCGCCGGCGGCGCTCTGTCCACGGGCACCATCATCGAGCGGATCTGAGATGCCCGTCTCCCGTCCCAGCGAGCCTACGGGCACCATCATCGAGCGGATCTGATGGCGACCGAGGCCGAACGCATCGCTGCCGCACAGGCCTATATCGACGCCCTGTCCACCCATCGGGCCGATGCGGTCCCGTTCGCGCCGGACTGCATCCGCATCGAAATGGGCCTCAAGACCGGACGCTCGGGAGATCATCTGCGGCGCAGCCTGAACAACGGCCCGCAGTTCAAGGTGATCGAGCAGACCACGCCGCCGAAGTTCACCGTCGACGGTGACCACATCCGGGCCGAGTTCGATGTACTGACCACACCGCGACTGTTCGGCCGACGGGTGTGCTCGCACGTCGACGAGACCTTCCTGATCCCGGTCGACGATCCCCGGATCCACCACATCCGTGCGTCGCTGAAGCCGTTCATCGGCCGATAGGTTCTGCTCATGACCGATACACCCAAGCCGCTGAACCCCAAACAGGTCGAACGGCTCAATGCGCCGTCCACCGGCACCGCCATCAAGTGGATGTCGCGGGCGCAGACCTGGATCTTCAAGAAGACCAACGGCAAGTTCGGCAACAAATTCCTGCGCGGCGCGGAGGTCGGCATCCTGACCACCATCGGGCGCAAGTCCGGGGAGCCGCGCGACAGTCCGCTGCTGTTCCTGCAGGAGGGCAAGCGCATCGTCCTGGTCGCCTCGCAGGGCGGCCGGGCAACCAACCCCATGTGGTACCTCAATCTGAAGGCCAACCCCGCCATCACGTTCCAGACCAAGAAGGAACGACTGGAGCTGGTGGCGCGCGAGGCCACCGACGCCGAGCGCGACCAGTACTGGCCCAAGCTCGACGCGATGTACGCCGACTTCGCGAACTACCGGTCCTACACCGATCGTAAGATCCCGATCCTCATCTGCGACCCCGCTT
Organism: Mycobacterium sp. P4_H6; assembly: GCF_056400845.1. Classification (NCBI taxonomy): domain Bacteria; kingdom Bacillati; phylum Actinomycetota; class Actinomycetes; order Mycobacteriales; family Mycobacteriaceae; genus Mycobacterium; species Mycobacterium sp. P4_H6. The sequence goes on from NZ_JBFUKN010000034.1 coordinate 51,970, forward strand.
AGCTCGGTATCGATGCCACCAGTCATCTGACTGATGTGCATGCGCGGTTGGTGCGCGATAGTCGGCGCGTGCAGACGGCGCTGAGACTGACATCGTTCGCGGAGCTACCGGAGGGTTCGCCATACCCGGTGGTGGCCGCGGGGGTGGACCTGATCCTGATTCGGCGCGGCGACGCAGTGTCAGCGTTGTACGGCAGGTGCAGCCACCGCGGTGCCCTGATGTCGGACGGGCAGCTGCAGGACGGCCTCGTGGTCTGCGGCGTGCACGGCTGGCGCTACGACGCCGACACCGGCGTCTCCCCGGTGAATCCAGCCGTCGCGCTGACGAAGTTCCCCGTGTGGGTTTCCGATGACGACGTCTTTGTCGACCGCGACGCAGTGTCCGAGTTCGCGCGGGCCAACCCGCAGACCCACGGCGACGACGGCTATCAGGGCAAGTGGATCAAGCCCACCGATACCGCCGAGGAACCGTTCGTCACGGCGATCCACGACCTCGCGGAGCACGGACTGAGCAAGGTCGGCCACCACGGCGCGGCGGCCGCGATGGGCGTTCCCCGCGATCAACTGCCGTCTTGGGACTCGATACAGATCGTCACCGCTCAACTCGCCCGGGTGCCGCTGCTCGACGACGAAACCGTGGACACCACGACGGTGATCGGTCCGGCGGCCAAACGGCCACTGGTGCTCGACATTCCACTGTTCGTCAGCGATATGAGTTTCGGCGCGCTCTCGCAGGAGGCCAAGACCGCACTCGCCATGGGCGCCGAGCGGGCCGGTACCGGGATCTGTTCCGGCGAGGGCGGCATGCTGCCCGAGGAGCAGCAGGAGAACTCGAAGTATTTCTACGAACTGGCCTCCGGCCGGTTCGGGTGGAGCCTCGACCGGATACGCGATGTCCAGGCCTTCCATTTCAAGGGCGGACAGGGCGCCAAGACGGGAACCGGCGGACACCTTCCCGGGAACAAGGTGGTCGGCAAGATCGCCGAGGTCCGCGGTTTAGAACCGGGTACCGCCGCCATCTCACCCGCCCGTTTCCCGGACTGGACGTCGATCGGTCAGTTCGCCGAGTTCGCAGCCCAGGTGCGGGAGATCTCCGGCGGAATCCCGATCGGCTACAAAATGAGCGCGCAGCGCATTGAGCAGGATATCGACGCAGCGCTGGAGATCGGGGTCGACTACCTCATCCTCGATGGTCGCGGCGGCGGAACAGGTGCCGCACCAACAATTTTCCGCGACAACATCTCCGTGCCGACCATCCCGGCGCTGGCCCGGGCGCGGCGCCATCTCGACCGCAGCGAAGCGCACGGGGTCACCCTCGCCGTCACCGGGGGGATCCGCACGCCGGCGGACATGGTCAAGGCGCTGGCGCTGGGTGCCGACGCGATCGGCCTGTCCAACGTCGCACTGCAGGCCATCGGCTGCGTCGGGATGCGCGCCTGCAACACCAACACCTGCCCGGTCGGTATCGCCACCCAGGATCCACGCCTGCGCGCCCGCCTACCCGTGCAGCAGGCAGCCCAGCGCCTGGACCGGTTCTTGCGCGCCACCGCCGACCTGATGGTCGTGCTGGCCCGCGCCTGCGGGCACCGACGGCTCGCCGACTTCGAGCTCGACGACCTCGTCACCTTCGAACGCGACTTCGCCTACCTCACCGGAGTCCCCTACGCAGGAGCCATCGCACTGTGACCGATCCAGAATTCCACTGGCACAAAGCTGTCGACATCGACGACCTCGACGAGGGTGAGGTCTCGGTGTGCCCGGCCGGGATCAAGACGGTGGCACTGACCAAGCTCCACGGCCGCTACGGTGCCATCGACAACAGGTGCCCGCATCAGGGCGGCCCGCTGGGGCAGGGCACGCTGGAGAACGACAAGATCCGCTGCCCGTGGCACGGTTTCGACTTCGACCCGTTCACCGGCGAGGCGGCGGGTGGTCCCGATTTCGACGTCCCCACCTACCCGGTCGAGGTGCGCACCGACGGTGTGTACGTCAAGGTGCCGACGCCGGCCGAACACACCAGGACGGTCAGCGACGTGCTGGTCGAGACGATGTCCAACTGGGGTGTGGACACGGTCTTCGGCATGGTCGGCCACTCGAATCTCGGTATCGCGGACGCGATGCACCGTGCCGAATCTGCCGGGAAGCTAAGATTTTTCGGTATCCGGCACGAAGGTGCAGCGGCCTTCGCCGCCGCGGCGTACGGCAAACTCACCGGTCGTCCCGCCGCGTGTTTCGGTATCGCCGGGCCCGGCTCGACCAATTTGCTCACCGGTCTGTACGACGCCAGATCAGACCGCGCCCCAGTACTCGCGATCTCGGGGAATGTCGATTCCTCGGTGGCAGGAAAGGGCGCATTCCAGGATATCGATCTCCTCGCGGCGTTCGCCGATGTCACGGTCTACTCGGCCATGGTGCGCGCCGGTTCCGACCACGCCGAGCTGATGACCATGGCGCTCAAACACGCCATCCTGGAACGCGGAGTCGGCCATCTCGTACTCCCCGACGAGGTCCAGGTGCTCCCCAACGCCGACGGCGCACCGTCGGGTCCCGACGGCCGGATACCGGACCTGCGCGTGGTACCGCCGGCGGCCGCGCTGGCGCAGTCCCTCGAACTGATCGCCTCCTCGACCCGACCGCTGGTCATCGTCGGTGCCGGCGCGAAATTCGATATGCCCGCGGTGATCTCGCTCGCCGAACGCCTGCATGCACCGGTGTTGACCACATTCAAGGCGAAGGGCCAGATCTCGGACGCTCATCCGCTGGCCTGCGGAGTACTGGGCCGCTCCGGTACCCCGGTGGCATCGTGGATGATGAACAAGGCCGATCTGATCCTGGTATTCGGTGCGTCATTCTCCAACCACAGTGGGATCTCGCCGTACAAGCCGACCATTCAGGTCGACACCGATCCGATGATGCTCGGCCGGTTCCGTCCGGTGTCGGTTCCGGTGCTCGGCGACGTCGGCGTCACCGCCGCGGCCATCCTCGACGGCGTGCACGAACATCCAGACCTGGTCGATCAACGGCCCGAAGTGGCTGCCCGGTGGTCGATCTGGCGAGCCGAGAAGACCCGACGCACCACCAAACAGCCGGGCGGGCGAGTGGCCGCGGCGACCGTCTTCGAAGAACTTGCCCGCCAGGTTCCGGACAACGCCGTACTGGCGGTGGATGTCGGCAACCATGCGTACTCCTTCGGCCGCTACTTCGAGACGAAAGAACAGTCGGTGCTGATGTCGGGGTATCTCGGCTCCATCGGTTTCGGCTATCCCGCCGCCATGGGAGCCTGGGCCGCCGCACCCGACCGTACGATCGTGGCCATCACCGGCGACGGTGGGTTCGGTCAGTACCTCGCCGAGGTCACCACCGCGGTGAAGTACGGCATGAACATCACCCACATCCTGCTCAACAACGGCGAGCTGGCGAAGATCAGTGCAGAACAGCGCGGCGCCGAATACGCCGTGTGGCAGACGTCTTTGCACAATCCGGACTTCGCCGTCTACGCGCGCAACTGTGGTGCGTACGGCCGCCGGGTGACCGATGCAGCCGAACTGGGGCCTGCGATCGCCGAGGCGCTCCGTCACCCGGGGCCGGCGCTGGTCGAGATCGTCACCGATCCGACCAGTCACTAGGTGTGCCGACCTGAGAGTCAGCCGTCGATGATGTCGCGCAACTGATKGCGGCGRCTGATCCCCAGCTTCGGATACACCTTGTAGAGATGGTAGGCAACGGTCCGCGGCGAGAGGTTGAAGCGCAGCCCGATCTCACGGTTGGTGAGGCCGGAGGCCGCCATGGTGACGATCTGACGTTCCTGGGCCGTCAGGGAGTCCAGGCCCTCGACCGTCCGCGGTACCGAGTCGGTGACCCCGGCGGCACGTAGTTCGGCGCGGGCGAACCGTTCGAAGGGAACCGCACCGAGTCGCTCGAACACCGCCAGTGCCGCCGCCAGGTGCGTCCGGGCCTGTGCCGGACGGCGGTCCCGGCGCAGCCATTCCCCGTAATGCAGATGTGCGCGAGCACGTTCCATCGGCCACTGCTCCCCCGCCGGGTCGGCGACCGCCAGCCGGTGGTGGCGTTCGGCGAGATGCGTCGAGGCCGTCAGCGCAAGCGCCTGATGACGCAACAGTCGCAGCCGCAGGGGCGGACGGGATCCGAGCTGCCTGCCGATGGACGCAACCAGGCGCCGCACCTCATCGGTCTGCCCGCTGCGCACCCCAGCCCACGCCAGATCGGCGATACCGCGGTGCGATACGACGAAATGGACGGGCTCACCGTCCGTGTCGAACATCTGCCGAAAAGACCGATACGCCGTATCGAAATCATCCTGGGCCAAGGCATTCCATCCGCTCGCCCGGGCCTTTGCCACGGCGGTCGCCGCGCCGCCCTTGTCCGCCATGATGCGAGTGGCGTCATCGAGCGCCGCGTCGGCGCCATCAGCGTCTCCGGTTACGGCGAGCAGCTGGGCGCGCGCGAGATTGCTCTCGGTGTGCAGAAGAGCAAGATCATATACGGTGCATAGGGTTTCGATGTCGCCGAGTAACTCCCGAAGCTCGGACCAGCGCCCGGTGTCAAGTAGCGACCATGCCAGGGCCGCCATGGCGTAGGTGAAACCACGCAGGCCGCCCGTCACCTTCAGTTGTTCGACCGCCTGCCGGAGTTCGACAACTGCCAGTGCGCTGTCCTCGGTCACATAGGCCATCTCACCGACGATCAGCCGGCGATACGGTTCGATCCCGGCCGACATCGGCTGCAACCAGCGCCGGTCCCACGACGCAGGCCGGCTGTGCTCACTCGCGGCACTGTCGGCGTACATCGCGATATATGCGCGCTGCAGCGGAGCCGACTCCAGCGGCAGCGCCATCTCGAAGACCGACGCGGACAGGGTGTCCTCGGCGGTCTCATCGAGCCAGCGGCGTAGGTGGGACCGCTCGATGCGGTCACCGGAGTAGTAGGCGGCAGAGGCCGCGACGTACATGAGGCTCAGCCGCAGCCGGGTGTCGGACGGTCCCGCCCCATCCAGAGTGCCACGGACCAGGTCGTACGCTTCCGCCGGGCGAGCAGCCTGGACGAGAATGGATGCCCGGGTCAGCGCCGCCTGCCCGATGATCTCCGGGTCGGCCGATTTCTGCACCGCGCCGGCGCTCAGTGCCTGCGCCCAGGCCGGGTCACCACCGAAGTTCGCTGCCGCCGCGGCCAACGTGTACCGGCGGGCCGCGTTCTCACCGTCTGCACTCAACTCCCCGGCCCGCTGCAGTGCCCGAGCCACCTCCAGATATCCGCCGCGCTGCCGAGACTCTTTCGCAGCTTGTTCCAGCATCGCGGCCACCGCCTCGTCCGCACCTGTCGCTGCGGCGGCCAGATGCCATGCTCGACAGAACAAATCCAGGGACCACGACTCCGCGAGCGCAATGTGCGCCGCACGGCGTTGTTCGTGACCGCCCTCGGAGTAGGCGACGCTGCGGATCAACGGGTGACTGAACCGCACCCGCCGGTCCTCACCTACCGTGACCAGTCCGGCCGCGATGGCCGGTTCCCACCGCGCGAAATCGTCAGCGAAGCCCGCAGCGGCGGTGAGGATGTCGACATCCTCGTAGCCGGCGCCCGTCGCCGCGAACAGCACCAGCCGACCGGCATCGGCCGGGAGTTCGGAGAGTTGAGTGGCGAACAGTGCGTGGGCGAAACCACCATCCACCATGCGGTTGTACCGGAAGACCTCCGATCCGGATCTGCCGTAGAAACGTGCGGACTCGATGATCGCCAGCGGGTTTCCGCCGGACCACCGGATGATCTCTCCGCACACGCTTGGGTGCGGCATCACCGACTGCGCCTCGATCAGTTGAGTCGCTGCCGCATCCGACAGCGGGGGCACATCGGCCACGGTGATCACGGAATCGAGTCCGCGCAACACGTCCAGTCGGCGTGCGCTCATCAAGATCCGCACCGGTAGGTGCGGAATCCGGCCGAGCACATAAGCGAGCACCTGCCGCGAGTCCGGCTCGAACCGATCGAAATCATCGAGTACGAGGATCAACGACTGATCGGCGGCTGCCACGAGCAGCGCGAGCACCGCCTGCTGGATCCCCGCCGGGGCGGGTGTCACGGAGTCCCCGCCCGTACCCATCACATCGTGAAGAGCGTCGCGCAGCGTGATCGGCAGATCCGCGATCCGATCCGCGATGGGCCGGATGAGATCGGCCAGCGCGGTGAACGGGGGTATGTGGTGCGGCTCGGTCCCGGATGCGAACAGCACCCGGGCCGGGTTCGGTACCTGCGCCATGGCGTGCCGCAGCAACATCGACTTGCCGATCCCAGGCTCACCGACGAGCAGGACCCCCTGCGGTGCGCCGGCGGCGCCGGTGGCCACCCGGACCGTGAGACCCACCAACTGAGCACGACCGAAGACGGGCACAGCGGGATCGGCCCGTGTCATGGACGCACCGCCTGCTCCGACTTCATTTCCCGTCATTTTACGCGGCGACAACAGACGATCCGGGCCGCGTCCAGCGCGGGGGGTCGGCGCTGGGCTGGATGGGGTTCACAGGACTCCTTCAACGTGAGTACTCATCCATCGCCCATGCGAGGCGCGGTTACAGCGTTGCCGTGTTTCTTTGGCCCTGATCGAGTGTCGGTGCACCGCCGTTCCCGGAAGGGCTCTGCGAGTGAGCTTTTCGGTCCGCCTCAGGTCACGGCGGGTGCAGCTCCTTGAGTTGTCGACGGGAGGTGATGCCGAGTTTCCGGAAAATGTTCCGCAGGTGGGCTTCGATCGTGCGCGGGCTCAGGAAGAGTTGCGCACCGACCTCACGGGAAGTAGCTCCGGTAGCGACGAGTCGCGCGATGGCCAGCTCTTGGGCGGTGAGCGCGTCGGTCGGTTGGGCGGTCCGTTTGCGTGGATGCTCGCCGGTGGCATGTAGCTCGCGGGCGGCGCGGGCGGCGAACGGCTCTGCGCCCATGTCAGCCAGGAGCGCGTGCGCGGTGCGGAGTTGTTCGCGTGCGTCGTGGCGTCGCCCTTCGCGGCGTAGCCACTCACCGTAGACGAGGTGGGTGCGGGCAAGAAAGGCACCCATTCGGCAATTTTGCAGTCGCGCGATCGCCTCGCGGTAGTGCTCTTCTGCTTCCAGTCCGGTGCTGGTCAGCGCTCGGGAGCGCGCAGCAACACCGAGTGCCCACTCGGTACCGCTGGCGTGGGCTCTTGCACTGAGTTCTTCCATTGCGCGAGAGGCGGATTCCGGATCGCCGGCGCGGGAGGCCGCCTCGACGAGTTCATGGAGCGCCTGCCATCTGATCGACGGTTCGTACGTGTCACATGCTTGAGAAGCGGCTTTCTGAGCCGCCGGATAGTTACCCCGGCCGTTGTGGAGCACCGCCGCCGCACACATGGACACCGTGGCTTCGATACCCCGCGTGCGTTCCGTTGCCTTCCCGTCACGGGCGTCGCATCGATCGACGTCCTCCGAATCGACCCCACGCCACGCATCCAGGTAGGTTTGCGCGAAGCTCAGAGGCATCGCGCCAGTCGCTCGTGATATCGCAGCAGCCTCGTCCACCAACTCGGCGGCGAGATGAAGCTCACCGGTGTAGACCCGCGCGCACGCCGAAACTACCAGCGCAGCGGGCAGCGTGGCGAGGGCGCCGGCTTCGCGCGCGAGCCCCACGTAGCGGTCGGCCAACACGATGACCAGTTCGTCCTCGAACAGTGCTATTGCCGTTCGCGTGGCCAGCCACAGCCAGTTGCCTGCGTCGCCGACTCGGACGGTCTCGACCGGGAACACGTGCTCGCGGAACGCCTCCAGGGCCCGCCTGAGGATGGGCACACCGGATTCGAATCCATTCATGTGTACGGCCACCAACCCGTCGAGCAGTAAATCCGCCGGTCCTGGCTCCCCAGTGGGCACCGGTGCGGCACTGACCGCGGCGGCGATCTCGGGTAGGCCGGGTTCGAGACCCGAACTCCCGGTGATGGTCGCCGCGTCGAAAGCCTGCAGGTAGGTCTCACGCGCGAGCGAAGGATCCAGGGGAGCCAACATCCGAGCGGCGCCCAGCAGCATCCCCGGCACCTCGCTGCCTTGGGTGAGGTGGAATGTGATTTGGGCGCGGAGCAGTTCCAGACGGGCGCGTTGCAGCGCGTCCAGTCGCCCGGCGTCCACGCTCTCCAGCAGTTTCAGGGCGACTTCGGGCGCACCGGCACAGTGCTTGGCGTTGGCAGCATCCAGTGCGCGTCTCGCTCGATGCCCGGGCTCTGGCGTCAGATCGGTTGCGCGCCGAAGAAACGCTGCCGCAGCACCGAACCCACCGCGGGCCAACGCGCGATCGGCCGAGCGTTCCAGGTCCGCGGCGGCTTCTTCGTCGGTACCCAACACCGACTGCGCGCGGTGCCAAGCGCGGCGGTCCGGATCGGCCTGCGGGTCGGTGGCGGCAGCCAGGGCGTAGTGGGCCCGGCGGTGCTCCGGCGCCGTGGCCGCACGGTAGACCGCCGAGCGCACCAACGGATGGCGAAACCGCACCCGGGTGTCGATCTCGAGCAATCCTGCGCTTTCCGCGGGCGCGGCAGCTTCGCGGTCGATCCCTAGACAGTTGGCGGCGCGCCACAGCAGAGATGCATCGCCGGTCGGCTCGGAGGCAGCCACCAACATCAGCAGTTGTGTCTCAGCGGGGAGGCTGCGCGAGCGCCGCTGAAAGTTGTCCTCGATGCGGCGCGGCACGCTCATGACGTCGGGGAGCTCGAACCCACCCGCCAACTGCGCGCCGCCGGGCAGCTCCAGCAGCGCCAACGGGTTACCGCGCGCCTCGGCGATGATGCGGTCGCGGACCCGACGATCGAGCGGTGCGCGAACGGCCGTGGTCAGCAGCGCTCGGGCATCGGTGTCGACCAGCCCGTCCAGGCGTACCTCGGGCAACCCGGCGAACCGGTCTCCGCCGCCTTCGCAGGGGTCGCGCACTGCGAATACCAGCACCAACCGTTCGGCCGCCACCCGCCGCGCCACGAACGCAAGAACCTGCGCGGACGCCTGGTCCAGCCATTGCGCATCGTCGACGAGGCACAGCATCGGCCTCTCATCTGCGAGGAGGTTGAGGACGGCCAGCCCGACCAGGAACCGGTCCGGCGCGGCACCGGTCCGGCGGCCCAACGCGACGTCGAGTGCGGTCTGCTGCGGGTCTGGCAGCGTCTCCGTGCGGCCGAGTAGCGGCGCGCACAGTTGGTGCAAACCGGCAAACGCAAACTGCGACTCTGACTCCACGCCGAGCCACGATTCCACCCGGATCCCCAGGGAGACCGCGGTTTCGCGGGCATGCTGCAGCAGGGCAGTCTTTCCGATGCCCGCTTCCCCGCGCACCACGAGTATCCCGCTGCGCCCCGCCTGCGCCTCGGCCAGGAGTTTGCTGATCGCTTCACGTTCCGCCCGTCGCCCCAGTAGACCCCCACCTTTTTGCTCAGCCTGGGCTCGGGTGAGTCCGTCCTCCCCCCGCAGTGGCGGCTGCTCCAACATCGTCACAGCAGGGTTTGTCCATATGAATCGACCAGTTCGACACACACCGGCTGGCTTCCTTCCTGAAGTGGCGCCGATCCGTGCCGACCAGAGTGATCTGAGCCTTGGCCGGAGCGCCACGCCGGCTACCGCGACGATATGAGACGGTCCGCCCTACGTCAATACGGACCGCACCGTATTGCATCCGAGTCGGCCTCCGCTCGTCTACGGTTTGCGATGTGCCTGCGAACCGGAATGAGCAATCGCGTCGCGCCATCCTCGATGCGTCCATGTCGATGATCGGCGAGATCGGGTACGACAAAATCTCGATCGAAGCGATCGCCAGGCAGGCCGGCGTGAGCAAGCAGACGATTTACCGCTGGTGGCCATCCAAAGGCGCGGTGATACTCGAAGCTGCGACCGAAAGCCTCAGCACTGTCGTCGTGCTCCCCGACACCGGCGACCTCGTCGCCGACATCCGGACCCAGCTGTCGGCGATCCTGGAGTTGATTACGACCACCGGCTTCGGACCGGCCTACCGGTGTCTGATCGCCGCCGGCCAGTCCGACCCCAGCCTCCTGCGCGCCCTCTTCGAACGAATCATCGAACCCAATATCGAAGATTTCCGCGCCCGCACCGCCTTGGCGCAGCAGCGCGGTGAGATGCGCGCCGACGCCGACTGGCAGACTCTGCGCGACCTGCTCTACGGAGTCGTCGAGTACCGGCTGGTTCATGCGATGCCACTTGAACCGGCATACATCGACGGTGTTCTGGAGATCGTGTTCCAAGGAGTGCGCTGATAGGTGGTCCCCCTCCGCGAGGGACAACGCGATCCGGTCAGCGGTAGAGGCTCGTTCCGCCGCTACCTGTTCGTAGGAAGACCGATGACGCCGCCGCGACGGTGGGCGCCGGTGATTGCTTAAGGGATCTTCACCGACGCGAAGGCGGCGTCCTCGCTGTGAACCTGATGACACGGACAAGCCGGTTCTCCCGACTCGATCAGCAGCACACTTACGTCCCGGGAGGCCCTGGAAATCAACGGAGGTCAATGCCTGTGGATGAGATTCCAGCAGGACTATCGGCATTCTTGGCGGCTCTGCAAACACGCGATGGCACAAGCGCAGCAGCTCAACTCGCCGAAAATGTGATCCTCGAGAGCCCGATCGACGTTGTGCCTTGCGTAGGCCGCGAACAGGTCGCGAAGGTGGTGTCTGAAATCCTCGACGTCGTCGATGAGTTCACGGTCACCCACATCATCTCCGGAGATGGATATTTCGCGGTCGTCACCAACATCAGGATCGGCGAAACGGAGATCGACGGTATCGACCTGATCGGGGTCAACGCCGCGGGCAAGGTCGCCTCGCTGTCAATC
>NZ_JBFUKN010000035.1:0-61862 GCF_056400845.1 Mycobacterium sp. P4_H6
TGTGAGCCACGTGGCGAAGTTTTGGCAGATGTTGCCAGTTGTCGCGAAGCGCCAAGCTGCGCTCGCCTCGCCGATTACTAGGACATTTCGTACTGATATTGAAGGTCAGCAAATACGATCTTGAAAAGCCTTTTTCGATCGTGATTTGCTATAAGCGTGCAATTTGCGCCACTGAAAATTGTTTAACGTGCTGCGTTAGTCAGAAATTGACGATCTAGAAATATGATTGGCGGGAGTGGGCCGATTCACGCAATTTCACACAGTAATCGACCCGGACAGCAATTCACGATTAGCCTGTGAACAGGCAATTCATGCGTTATTGAGCCCATCAAACCATTCTCTATTCGCCATTCTTTTCAACTGCCCTGATTGGATCAYTTGCGGCCCGGGTATTGCTCGAGTTGTCCGCGGTGTGAACCGCATCACAACAACTATTCCGGGTTTGCGGAAGTTTGGAGATGACATCATGTGGGGCCCTAGGCAGCGATCAGCAAAACCGATTTGCTCAGTCGCRGCACCGTTGTTCGCGTTCACGCTCGTCGGTGCAGCAGTGCACGTGGGTGCCGCGGCACCGCTGAGCATGTCGCCGCAACAGGACGCGATCCGGCAGGTATCGGCGGCTGTGTCACTGGCTGCGGCCATCGACACCTCATCGAACGCCGTTGGCATCGCCGAATCCGAGCTGTACTTCATGACCCCGGAAGAGGTCGGCGTCGCCCTCGACACCATGCAGTCCATGGGTGTCACCCAGTTCCGTATGTTCATCCCCTGGCGTGCGGTCGAAGCTTCCCCGGATACCTACAACTGGGCCGACGTGGACAAGGTCATCGACGCAGCCGAGGAGCGCGGCATGGCCGTTCTGGGCGCGGTCACGAGCACCMCGACCTGGGCATCAGATGTCCAGGACTCCGCATACGGCGCCCCGCGCGACCCCGAGGACTTCGGCGACTTCATGGGCGAACTGGCCAGCCGCTACGGCGCCGGCGCCGGCGATCCCGAATCCGCACGCATCTCCGCATACGAAATCTGGAACGAGCCACAGAGTTTCGTCTTCTGGTCACCGAAGCCCGACCCCGCCGCTTACACCGAACTGCTGAAGGCCGGCTACACCGCGATCAAGGAAGTCGACCCGACCGGCACCGTGGTCGGCGGCGTGGTCACCGCGGGACTGACCTGGGGCGACGTCAACATCAGCCCGGTCGAGTTCGTCCAGACAATGTATGAAAGCGGCGCGGCGGGGTACTTCGACGCGCTGTCCTATCACCCGTACAACTACGACTGGAAGTTCGGCGACGGCGCCGGCAACGCGATCTCGGCGGTCGGCCAGCTGGAGGCCATGCAGGCGCTCATGGAGCAGTACGGCGACGGCGAGAAAGAGGTGTGGACAAGCGAATACGGTCTGCCGACCTCGTATGTCTCGGAGGCTCAGCAGGCCGAGTTCATCGACGATTTCATGGATACCTGGTCCGAACACGAGGGCACGGGTCCCATGTTCATCTACTCGCTGATCGACCGGAACAGCGCGTCGACCGATGTTGAGGACACCTGGGGTCTGTTCCGTGACGACTACACCCCGAAGCAGGCAGCGGCGATCGTGCAGGCCTGGATTGAGGAGAACGGTCCGCTTCCGTCCGATGGCCTTCCGCCGATCGACGAGATCCCCGATATCGGGATCCCGACGGTACCGACCGATCCGGTGGCCGAGGAGCCGGTTACCCCGACACCGGCTGACCCGGTGGCCGAGGCAGTGGCGAATTGGCAGAAGGCGCTGGCCGAAGCCGCGGCGAACTGGGCGGCGGCATGGGGTCAGGCCACCACCACCGCGCCGGCCACGACGACGGTGTCGGCTCGGACCGCGGCAGCACCCGAAGAAGCACCGGCTGAACCTGCCGATCTGACCGAGTCCGACGCCGAGGCCGAGGTTGGAGAGCCCGCCAGCGCAACGGATCCCGCACTGGAGAGCACAGACTCGTCCCGCGCAGCGTTGATCGAAGCCACGCAGGCCGAGCCCGAATCCGACACTGCGGAGACCGAGACAGCGGCCCCGACCGCGACCGCGACCGATGAGCCCGACGCGTCCGCGTCGACCGATACGGAAGAGTCCGACACCACCGCGTCCGATACCACGGAGTCCGCTGCTACCGAGTCGGAAACCTCCGAAAGTGGTTCGGCGACCGCCGGATCGACCGCCACTCAGTCGAGCGCAGGCTCGGCATCGTCGAGTTCGGAATCCGGAGAAGCCGAGTCCGGGTCGGCTTCTGCGAGCGACAGCTCGTCCAGCAGCACGGCGAGCGACAGCTCGTCCAACGGTTCTTCGGACAGCGACAGCTCGTCCAGTAGCTCGGGCGAATAACCAGACAAGTCAGCCGGGGCAGGATGTCCGCCTGCCCCGGCTGACTCTTGTCTCCGCTAACTGCTTGCCAGCGCAAGCAGGGTGGCAAAGAGCGTACTTCCGCGCGAGATACGCACTGTCCGCAAATCATGGCGCGGTTCCTCTCCCGACCACCTGGGATACCCGTCAAATTTCGGCCGTTTGACCACGTCATTGCCTATTTCAGGATGCCTGGTTGGGCTAGTCTCTGAACTGGCTGAGCTTCCGCCGGCCGCTTTCACGACCGTCGGGAGTCGTCATGAGGAAGCCAGCTCGTCGCAGCGTTCAGCGGCGAACGATCGTCACCGTCTCCGCGGCCGTGGTACTCGCCACGGTGTGCGCAACCACCGAACAACGGCCACCGATCAGCCTGCGCGCGGCGTCCTATGCCGTCGACATGGTCGCCGCCATCGAAGAGACACCCACCACCATCGGCCTGGCCGATTCGAACCTGGTCCGCCTCGACGACGAGGACCTCATCAACAAGCAACTCGACATGATGCAAGCGCTGGGTGTCCAGAACGTCCGCATCGGCATCTCCTGGATCTCGACGCAGCTCACCGAGGATGGCAACTTCTTCTGGGGTGCCACGGATTACGTCATCAACGAAGCGCACCGGCGCGGCATGGGTGTGCTCGGCGTCCTTCATGAGACTCCGGCGTGGGCGGGCAGCCCGCCGCTGTCGGGGGTACCGAATCTTGATGCGTTCGGCCGATTCGCCGGCGCGGTCGCCGAGCGATACGAGGGCAAGGTCTCCGCGCTCGAAGTCTGGAATGAACCGAACGGCCGGTTCTTCCTCAACCCCGTCGACCCCGCCGCTTACACAAGCATGGTCAAAGCCGCCTACACAGCCATCAAGGCATTCGACGATCCCGACGACCCGGACGATGACATCACCGTCGTCGCCGGCGTGCTGGGATCCGGCCGCACCGTCGGCAACGACTTCACCATGAACCCCATCGATTTCCTGCAGGGCATGTACGACGCCGACGCACACGGCTTTTTCGATGCGTTCTCTTTCCACCCCTACCACTACGACATCCCGTTCTCCGAGGGTGCAACACAATCGGACTCCCCGATTCTGCAGCTGCGCGCGATCAGGGAACTGATGGAGCAGTACGGCGACGGTGATCTCAAGGTGTGGGCCAGCGAATACGGCCTTCCCACAACGCCGTTCGACCCGACCCATCCGCTGCTGTACAACTCGCCGGAAAAGCAGGCCGAGTTCCTCGCGGACTTCCTGGCGAGCTGGCAGCGCGAGGACGGTACCGGACCGATCTTCATCTACTCCACCCGAGACATCAACACCGGCAGCACAAGCGATCAGGACAACTTCGGCATCTGGTACACCGACTGGTCCGAGAAGCCTGCGGTACAGGTCATCCGAGACTTCCTCGAAGATCTCGAACCCGACAACCCCATCTGGGACGCGATCCGCCAGGTCGTCAGCCGCGTGGTCGAGATCACCGGCGAGGTGATCAACGGCGTGGTGGATGCCATCGTGTGGGGTGTGGAGGCATTCATCGATGCAACGGTGTGGGTGGTGAAGACGATTGCCGAGGTGACCGTCAACGTCGTCGAGGGCATCGTCGACATCACGTCCAAGGTCGTGCACGGTATCGCCGACGCCATCGTCAACTCGGTGAACTGGGTGGTCGAGAAGGTCAAGAGCTGCCTGGGAATCGAGAGCACCGCGCCGGCGCAGAACCGGATGATGGCTGCTGCAACAGTTTTGACGGTCGACGACCCCGCGAAGGAAGAGGACACCCCGGCGGTCCCGGAGAATCCCGCCGACCCGGAAGTGGTCGAGCCCACCGCCGGCGACGCTGAAGTCGTCACCACCGAGGGTGTCGACACTCAGCCTGTCGACGCCGATATCGTCGAACCCGACGCCACCGTCGAGCCTGAGGTTGCCGAACCCGAAGTGACCGAAACCGAGGTCCCCGTGACCGCCGAACCCGAGGCCACCGAGACCGAGGCACCCGCTCCCCCGTCCGACGACGTGACCGAAGAGCCGGACGCGGAGGAAGCCGAGCAGGAGCCCGCCGAGGAGGCCGAGACCGCGCCACCGGTCACCGCCCGTACGACGACCACGACGCGGACCGCCAAGACGGCAAAGGCACCGAAGACCGCAGCGTCCAGCGGGGTGAAGTAACCCGCCTCAGAACACCCGGATCCAGTCGACCAGCATCTCGGCCGGGTAGTTGCCGCCGGCGGGCTCGCGCCCGCCGGAGCCACCGACCGCGATGTTGAAGATCGGCGCCATGGTGTAGCCGGGATCGTTGAAAGGCCACGGGTTCAGCGAGTTCGCCGGCACCGTGAAGTAGGGCTCCATGCCCGGCTGGTAGTCCTTCCAGAAGTACAGGCCGGTCGGCTGCCAGGTCATGCGCCAGGTGTGCCAATTGCCGTCGACCGGATGCTTGTCGGTCGCCATCGCGGTGCCGTCGAGCAGTGCGTGCACGGTGGTACCCGACGGCCAGTCCCGGTTGCCGTACCACTCCACCAGGTCGATCTCACCGCCGCGGACCGGGTCGTCGTTCAGCAGCCAGAACGCCGGCCATGCGCCGTCGGTCAGGCAGTTGAGTTTGATGCGGGCTTCCCAGGTGGTGCCTATTCCGCCACGCCAATTGCCGATGATCTTCGCGCTGGCGTACTTTTCCTGGATGTTCGCACCCTCGCCGCGCGTGGCGCGGATGACGAGGTTGCCGTTGCCGTCCTGGAAGACGTGCTCCTGATCGGTGACGTAGCGGCCCATGTTGTAGGGCTTGTCCCATTCGACGGGGTTCCTGATGGTCTCCCGGACGGGCACGATGAACCATGCGGCCGGGTCCGGGGGCGAGCCCGCAGGACCGTTGAACTCGTCCTGGAACAGCATTGCCGGCGCGGCCGCCGCGGGCGCCGGAGCGCCGGGGCCGGGCACCGGTCCGGGCGGGAAATCACCCGGGATGGGTTCGGCGTGGGCCGCCGGGGAGGGTAGTGCGGCGGCGGCCGCACCCAGTCCCAGCATCATCAAGGCACTGCGTCGATCAAAATCAGGCACAGCCGAACCATAAACGAGAAAGGGCGGGTTTCGCGCGCAACCACGCGAACAACGAACCCCGCAGACGGCGAATAGGGAGGCCCCACTTTCACCGCAGGCTCGGCTAGCGTTTGCGTCGGCAAACTATCGAATCCGACGCAGGAGTCATAAAGGCATGGCCAACAAGGTATTTCGACAGACCCTCACCACGGGCGTTGTTCTTGCCAGTGCCGGTGCCATCGCGCTGACCCCGGTGACCGTGACTCCGGAGATTCGCGCCGTCGTCGACACCCCGCGCGTCGTCACCACCGACGTGATGCCGGCCGGGCTGGTCCAGGACCTGCAGCTCATCGGTAACGGCGCCCGGGCCGCGGTGGAGCAGAGCGTGGACGCGCTCACCCGCAAGATCCCCGATCTGTGGTGGACCGTGCACGAGCAGTGGCCCGACGCCGACCTGCTGCACTGGAACTACGCCCTGGTCACCGATATCTTCCTGGCGCCCATCACACCGCTGCTCATCGGCCCGCTCAACGACGCGGTGGCCGAGGCTGTGGCCCGCAATTTCCCGGTCCTGGGCGATCAGATCCGCCAGATCCCCGACTTCGTCGAGTATGCGTTCGTCCGGCTGATCGGGCCGGTCCTCAGTGCCATCGGCGGTGCCGGGGTGGCGCACTCGGAGATCTTCTACTCGATGACGACGCTGCGCATCGAGCCCTTCATCGAGGCCATCGTCAGGGCGCCGTTCCACGTGATCGACGGCCTGCTCTTCGGCGGCTACGGCGAACTCGGCCCGATCCTGCCCGGCCGTGAGGGGCAGTACATCCCGGCGCCCGGTCTGTTCACGCCGTGGGGCAAACCGCCGCGGGTCCGCGACATCAAGACACCGAACGACATCGTCACCACGGTCCCGAATGCCAACGCGAACCTGGTGAGCCTGTCCACCGGACGCGACGAGCGCACCACCGAGGCGGACACCGCCGTCATCGAACCCACCACCGACACCGTCATCGAAGGCCCCGTGGAGGCCGCCGTCGAGCCGGTCAGCGAGACCGTCGAGCCCGAGACGGTCGTGGAGACACCGGAACCCACCGAAACGGCCACCCCCGCCGCCGACGACACAGACATCACCGAAACCGAAGGCGAAACCGTCACCGACGAGACGGCGACCACCAAGCCGGTCAAGCCCGCGAAGGTCGATCCCGCCGCCGGAATCCGGCAGGGCATCAAGGACTTCCGTGACAACKTCGGCCGCACCGTCAAGAAGCTCACCGGGGGCGGGTCGACGTCCCGCTCGGACTCGCAAGCCGGTGGCGGCAAGGGCGAATCCACCGCGTCGGAGTAACTCAGCATCCACTGTGGGCCTCATGCACAGGATCGAGGTGGTCTGCGTGCACGGGGCCCACAGTCGT
Source organism: Mycobacterium sp. P4_H6 (assembly GCF_056400845.1). NCBI lineage: Bacteria > Bacillati > Actinomycetota > Actinomycetes > Mycobacteriales > Mycobacteriaceae > Mycobacterium > Mycobacterium sp. P4_H6. The sequence goes on from NZ_JBFUKN010000035.1 coordinate 6,800, forward strand.
CTCGACCTGGCCCGCTACGCCGGTCTGCTGACCGGTAAAGTGCCAGGTGCAGCTGGTCTGCCACGAACGTGCGTTCTGCGTTTGCGGCATCGAGCAATGCGGTCGGCGACGATCGCATCGTGAGAGGGAACCCGGTGAGAATCCGGGACTGTCCCGCAGCGGTAAGCAGGAACGACCGCCGTCATAGGCACTGGTGCGCAGCTCACGCTGACGCCGGGAAGCGACGGCCAGTAGGAACACCTCAACGGTGTGCGCCTGTGAGTCCGAAGACCTGCCAGCTGTGCTGGGCGCGCCGCGCCCGGCGGCGCATCGCCTCGAGGACTGGGCGTATGGCCGGTGTGGTCATCGTGCGCACGGAATGCTCACGGTGGTTTCTTCGGTTGTACGTACCTATGGGCGACGGGCTTCCCATCTTGTCGAAGGACGTACCGTGTCACCACAATCTGCTGCACCGTTCACCGCCACCACCCTGGGATCGCCACGGGTCGGCCCCAACCGCGAGCTGAAACGCGCCACCGAGGGCTATTGGGCCGGCCGGATCAACCGCGCCAAGCTGGAAGCAACCGCCTCGGGCCTGCGGCACGGCACGCGGTCCGCGCTGGCCTCCGCCGGTCTGGACTCCATCCCGGTCAACACGTTCTCCTATTACGACCAGGTGCTGGACACCGCGGCCATGCTGGGTGCGCTGCCGCCCCGCGTCGCCGGAATCGAAGACGAACTGGATCGCTACTTCGCCGCCGCGCGTGGCACCGGCGACATTGCGCCGCTGGAGATGACGAAGTGGTTCGACACCAACTACCACTACATCGTCCCCGAGATCTCCGCTCAGACGTCGTTCTCGCTGAACCCGTCGAAGGTGCTCGGTGAGCTCAAAGAAGCTCTTGCCCAGGGTATCCCGGCCCGTCCGGTGATCATTGGGCCGATTACCTTCCTGGCGCTGTCCAAGGCGGTCGACGGGGCCGGCGCGCCGATCGAGCGCATCGGCGAACTGCTGCCGCTGTACCGGGATCTGCTCGCGCGCCTGGCCGCCGCGGGTGCTCAGTGGGTCCAGATCGACGAGCCGGTGCTGGTCACCGACATCGTGGCGGACCCGGCAGGTCTGGCCGAGCGGGTGTACTCCGATTTCGCTGTCGCAGAACAGCGTCCGGCGATCTTCGTGGCCACCTACTTCGGTGCACTGGACAACGTGCTGCCTGCGCTGGCCCGCACACGGGTCGAAGCCATCGGTGTCGATCTGGTGGCCGGCGGCGACCAGGCCGTGGTCTCGGTGCCCGAACTCGCCGACAAGCTGCTCGTCGCGGGCATCGTGGACGGCCGCAACATCTGGGCGACGGACCTGGATGCCACGCTGGCGCGGCTGACCGCCCTGCTGGGTCAGGCTGGCGCAGTCGCCGTTTCCACGTCGTGCTCAACGCTGCACGTGCCCTACTCCCTGGATCCCGAAACCGAACTCGATGCGGCACTGCGGAGTTGGCTGGCGTTCGGCGCCGAGAAGGTGACCGAGGTCGCGACGCTGGCCACTGCGCTGCGGGACGGCCGGGATGCGGTGGCGGACGTGATCGCCGCGTCGACCCGGGCCGCGGCCTCGCGGAAGACAGATCCTCGGCTGTACAACGCGAAGGTCCGTGCCCAGCTGGACACGGTGCTGGCGTCCGGAACCACGCGTGGCCCGGCCGCAGACCGGCGGCGCAGCCAGGATGAGCGGCTGAACCTGCCGGCGCTGGCCACCACCACCATCGGTTCCTACCCGCAGACCACCGCGATCCGTAAGGCCCGTGCGGCTTTGCGGTCCGGCGAGATCGATCAGGCCGGCTACGACGAGCAGATGAAGGCCGAGATCGCCGAGGTCATCCGGTTGCAGGAAGAGATCGGGCTGGACGTGCTGGTGCACGGCGAGCCCGAGCGCAACGACATGGTGCAGTATTTCGCCGAACTGTTGGATGGCTTCTTCGCCACCCAGAACGGTTGGGTGCAGTCCTACGGCACCCGTTGCGTGCGTCCTCCGATCCTGTACGGCGACGTCGTGCGGCCCGAGCCGATGACGGTCGACTGGGCCACCTACGCCCAGTCGCTCACCACCAAGCCGGTGAAGGGCATGTTGACCGGGCCGGTGACCATCCTGGCCTGGTCGTTCGTGCGTGACGATCAGCCGTTGGCGGACACTGCCAATCAGATCGCGCTGGCCATCCGCGAGGAGACCGTCGATCTGCAGGCGGCGGGGATTGCGATCATCCAGGTCGACGAGCCCGCGCTGCGGGAGCTGTTACCGCTGCGGTCCAAGGAGAAGCAGGCCTACCTGCAGTGGGCGGTCGGTGCGTTCCGGCTCTCCACCTCGGGTGTCGACGACAGCACCCAGATCCACACCCACCTCTGCTATTCGGAGTTCGGTGAGGTGATCGGCGCGATCGCCGACCTGGATGCCGATGTCACCTCCATCGAGGCGGCGCGCTCGCACATGGAGGTGCTCGACGACCTCAACGCGATCGGGTTCTCCAACAGCGTGGGTCCGGGTGTCTACGACATCCACTCCCCCCGGGTCCCCGGCACCGACGAGATGGCCGAGTCGTTGCGGGCCGCGCTGCGGGCCGTGCCGGCCGAGCGGTTGTGGGTCAATCCCGACTGCGGCCTGAAGACCCGTAAAACCGACGAGGTGACGGCGTCGCTGCGAAACCTGGTGCAGGCCGCCGCGTTGGTGCGCACCGAGCACTGAGATAGCGCTGTGGCCCGGATCCACACGGGATCCGGGCCACAGTCTCCTCGCTCATGCGCCGCGACGTTGATCGGCAATCACGAACAGCCTGGCGCGGTCGGTTTCCGACATTCCTCCCCAGATTCCGAAGTCCGCACCGCTGTCGATCGCAAACCTCGCGCATTCCCACCTGACCGGGCACTTTCCACAGATCTCCCGGGCAACCGCCAACCGTCGGCGCCGGGACCGCACCTGTTCACCGTCGGGATGGAAGAACAGGTCGGGATCCCTGTCACGGCATCGAGCCTGATGTCGCCAATCCTCGGGTCTGATCACCTCAGCGCGCGCTGCGGATGCCCGCTGTAGTCGCTCAACGGCCGGATGAGCGCGTTGGACGCGGCCTGCTCGATGATGTGCGCGGTCCAGCCGGTGATACGGCTCATCACGAAGATCGGGGTGAAGCTCGGAATGTCGAAGCCCATCAGGTGATATGCGGGCCCGGTCGGAAAATCCAGATTCGGTTTGATGCCGGTCGCCGCCTGCATGTCCTTCTCCAGCACGTCGTAGATGTCCAGCCAGCGGCGCCCGTCCCTGGCCGCCGCGACGGATTCCAGCGCCGCTTTCATGGTGGGGACCCGGGAGTCACCGTGGCGGTAGACGCGGTGGCCGAAGCCCATCACCTTGTCTTTGCGGGAAAGCTTGTCGTGCAGCCAGGCCGACGCATTGTCGGCGCGTCCGATCTCCATCATGTCGTGCATGACGGCCTCGTTGGCGCCGCCGTGCAGAGAGCCCTTCAGCGCACCGATGGCGGCGGTGACCGCACTGTAGATATCGGATTGGGTCGAGGTCACCACGCGGGCCGCGAAGGTGGAGGCGTTGAAGCTGTGCTCGGCGTACAGCACCATCGACTGCTCGAAGGCCTCGACGATCACGGGGTCCGGCACCCAGCCCTTCCCTGTCGCTCCGCTCGCCCCGTCGCCGAAGCACATCGCCAGAAAGTTCTCCGAGTAGCCCAGGTGGCTGTGCGGTGCGATCGGGTCGAGCCCGCGGCGGCGGCGCATATCGGCGGCCACGATGGTGGGCAGCACGGCGAACATCCGTAATGCCTTGGCGTAGTTCGCCGGAACCGAGCTGTCGTCCTCATCGGGGTCCTCGGCACCCAGATAGCTGATCGCCGTGCGTACCACGTCCATCGGATGGCAGTTCTCCGGCAGCTTGGTCAGCAGCGACAACAACGACCGGTTGAGTCGCCGCGAGGAGCGTTCACGCTGATTGAACAGCGCGAGCTCCTGATCTCCTGGGAGCTCGCCGTGCCACAGCAGGTAGGCGACCTGCTCGAAGCTGCACTGCGCGGCCAGGTCTTGCACCGGGTAGCCGCGGTAGGTCAGCGTGTTGGTTTCCGGGACCACCTTGGAGATCGCGGTGGTGTCCACGACGACGCCGGCCAGCCCCTTGTAGATCTTCGGCGTGTCTTCGATGGCGCTGGTCATGTCGATGCTCCCTGAATGCTGAAGTTGAAGATGTCTGAATCGAATTCGTTGTATTCGGCGTATCGCAGCAGTTCGTAGAGCCTGCTGCGGTGCTGCATCTGGTCGAGCAGTCCGGCTTGTGTTCCCGCCGAATCGATCTCACGCAGACCGACCTCGACAGCGTGCATCGCCAGTCGCAGAGTGGTCACCGGATAGATGACCACGTTGTAGCCGACATCGGACAGCTGACTCGCGGTGAGTAACTGCGACTTGCCGAACTCGGTCATATTGGCCAGCAGCGGGGTGTCCACCGCGTCGCGGAACCGCTCGAATTCGGCTGGGGTATGCAGCGCTTCGGTGAAGATGAGGTCGGCGCCCGCATCGGCGTAGGCCTTGGCTCGATCGATGGCCGCCGGGATTCCCTCGATACCCGCGGCGTCGGTGCGCGCGCAGATGACGAAGTTCGGGTCCCTGCGGGCCGCGACAGCCGCCCGCACACGCTTGACCATCTCGGAGGTCTCGACGACGGCCTTGCCGTCGAGATGCCCGCAGCGTTTGGGGTTGACCTGGTCCTCGAGGTGCAGGCCGGCCAGCCCGGCATCCTCGAGAACAGTGACCGTGCGGGCCGCGCTCATCGGCTCACCGAATCCGGTGTCGGCGTCGATGAGCGTCGGCAGATCCGTTGCCGCAGCCATCTGGGCACCCCGGCCGGTGACCTCGGTCAGCGTTGTCAACCCGATATCGGGTAGACCGAGATCGGCGGACAGCACCGCTCCGGAGACGTACACCCCGTCGAACCCGATGTCGGCGACCAGCTTGGCGACCAACGGGGAGAAGGCTCCTGGGAAGCGTTGTAGGCGTCCGGACTTCAGCGCGCTGCGGAACCTGATCCGTTTGTCGGCAGCGGAGATGGCGGAACCGAGCAGGCCCGTCACCGGAATATTCCCGACGGAATCGTGGGCGCCTTGTCCAGCACGCGCGGATCGACGCGGATGTTCAGCACTCCGAGTCCCCCGGGCTTGATTCCGGCAACTGCGTCGACGGCGCTCAGAAAGCGTTGTTGCTCTTCGGATTCCACCACACCCTCGGCGAGGTCGCTGAACTTGCCGACATACTGTTCGCGCGCGAACGGGCGGGCACCCAGCGGGTGCGCATCGGCCACAGCGAGCTCGTCGACGATGGTCTCACCGCTCTTGAGCGTGACGACGGCCTTGGCGCCGAACGCCTTCTCCGCCGGATCCGTGCTGTGATAGCGCCGGGTCCACTCGGGGTCTTCGACGGTGGAGATCTTGCTCCACAGCTCGATGGTGTCGGGCCGGTGTGCGCGCTCGGGGGCGTAGGACCGCTCGTGGTGCCAGACACCGTCCTGCAGGGCTACGGCGAAGATGTACATCACCGAATGGTCGAGCGTCTCGCGGGAGGCACCCGGATCGAACTTCTGCGGGTCGTTGGATCCGGTGCCGATCACCACATGGGTGTGGTGGCTGGTGTGCAGCACCACCGAGGCGATCTGATCGAGATCGCCGATTCGATCCCGCATCCGGCGGGCCAGGTCGATGGGCGCCTGGCTCTGGTACTCCGCGGAATGCTCTTTCGTATAGGTGTCCAGGATGGCGCGCTTGGACTCGCCCGGCGCGGGCAGCGGCACCGGGTAGCTGCGCTCGGGGCCGCCGAGCATCCAGGCGATGACGCCGTCCTCGCCCTCCCATATGGGTGAAGGGGAGCCCTCGCCGCGCATGGCACGGTCCACGGCCTCGATGGCGACCTTGCCGGCCCATGCCGGCGCGAACGCCTTCCAGCTGGAGATGGATCCCTTGCGGGACTGCCGGGTCGCGGTGCACAGGTGCAGTGCCTGACCGATCGCGGCATAAATGGTCTCGGTGTCCAGTCGCAGCATGGTGCCAAGGCCGGCGGCGACCGCCGGGCCCAGGTGCGCAACGTGGTCGATTTTGTTCTCGTGCAGGCAGATACCTTTGACCAGGTCGACCTGGATCTCGTAGGCGGTGGCCAGCCCGCGGATGAGGTCGGATCCGCGCACACCGAGCTGCTGGCCGACTGCCACGAGTGCCGGGACGTTGTCGCCTGGGTGCGAGTACTCGGCGGCCAGGAAGGTGTCGTGGAAGTCGAGTTCACGCACCGCGACACCGTTGGCCCATGCGGCCCATTCCGCGGACACCTTGCCGTCGACTCCGAACACCGAGGCGCCATGACGGTTGGGGTGGGCCAGTGCCTGCGCCCGGGCCACCGTGACGGGGCGACGGATCACCGAGGCGGCCGACACCGCGGCGTTGTCGATGAGGCGGTTGATGACCATTTCCTCGGTCTCCGGCGCGACCTCGACGGGGTCTGCGGCCACCTCGGCGATCTTCCAGGCGAGGTGCTCGGTGCGTGGAAAGTCTTCGGCGCTGCGTCGTGTCCGGACGTCATGGATCTGCATATTCCGCACGGTACGCAGGCGGCGATATCGTGCGAAAGTACTTGTAAATGCGTAATTGTGCGTCCTTGGCCGGCACATTTTGCGAATGTTGTGTAAGACGCCTGTTATAGGGTTACACCCGGTGGCGAAGACCTTCGCGGGAGCCCGGCTACGGCGGCTCAGAGATGAACGAGGCCTGACTCAGGTCGCACTGGCCCGCGCTCTCGGCCTGTCCACCAGTTACGTCAATCAGCTGGAGAACGACCAGCGCCCGATCACCGTTTCGGTACTCCTCGCCCTCGCCGATCGCTTCGACCTACCGACCCACTACTTCGCCCCGGATTCCGACGCCCGGCTGCTGTCGGATCTGCGGGAGATCCTCGCCGACGGGCCCGCCACCATCGCCCAGATCGAAGAACTGGTGGCCCGGATGCCGGAGGTCGGCCAGACCGTCGTCAGCATGCACCGGCGACTGCACGACGCGACATCCGAACTCGAAACCGTGCACGGGCGCGCCAACCTCGACGCGCAAGCCGGGACCCAGCAGCCGATGCCGTTCGAAGAGGTCCGCGACTTCTTCTACGACCGGCGCAACTACATCGACGCGCTCGACCGGGCCGCCGAGGAGCTGTTCACCCGACACCGTCTGCAACTGGGTGGTGTGGATGCCCAGTTGGCCACGCTGCTGGCCGACGAATTCGGGATCACGGTCATCGTCGACGACGGAGACAGGCTGGGTTCAGACGTAAAGCGGCGCTTCCACGCCGAGACGAACACGCTGTATCTCGCGCGCTGGCTGCTACCCGGACAACGTGCGTTTCAGCTCGCCACCCAACTCGCGCTGCTACTGCATTCGGAGCTGATCTCGGCGATCGTCGCCACCGACGACCAGCTCAGCAACGAGGCACGGGACGTGGCCCGCATCGGGCTGGCGAACTACTTCGCCGGTGCACTGCTGTTGCCCTACCGGATCTTCCTGTCCGCCGCCGAGGAGCTGCGCTACGACATCGACCGACTGGCACGGCGATTCGAGCTGGGTTTCGAAACGGTCTGTCACCGGCTGTCGACCCTGCAACGTCCCGACGCCCGCGGCGTGCCGTTCATCTTCGTCCGCACGGACAGCGCGGGGAACATCTCGAAGCGTCAGTCGGCCACCGCTTTTCACTTCTCCCGGGTAGGCGGCAACTGCCCGCTGTGGGTGGTGCATCATGCGTTCGCGCGCCCCGGCGAGTTCCTGACCCAGGTGGCGCAGATGCCGGACGGCCGCAATTACTTCTGGCTGGCCAAGACCTCGGTGTCCACACCCAGCCGGTATCTGGGCACCCCGAAGAGCTTTGCGATCGGCCTGGGTTGCGACCTGGCCTACGCCGACAAATTGGTCTACTCGGTGGGCATCGACCTCACCGATGCCGACGCAGCCGTGCCGATCGGGGCCGGCTGTCGCATCTGCGACCGGCCGGTCTGCCCACAACGGGCGTTCCCGTATGTGGGCCGACCCGTTCAGGTCGATCCGCATACCAGCAGCAACCTGCCGTACCCGCCGGCCACGCGTAGCTTCGAACCGTGACCGCGGCACTGCAGACCGTCGTGGTCGGCTCCGGGATCAGCGGGCTGACCACGGCCATCTCTCTGCTGGAGGCCGGCCACCGGGTGCGGATGGTGGCCGCAGACCGCGCCATGTCCACCACCTCGGCCGTGGCGGCGGCGGTGTGGTTCCCCACCCACGTCGCCCCGTGGGAACGCGTATCGGGCTGGGGCGCGCACACCTTCGAGGTGCTCGCCGAGCAGGCGGCGGCGCACGCCCCGGGGATGGTGATGCGCGAGTCGCTCAGCCTCTATCGAACACCGCCGGGCGAACCCGGGTGGACAGCCGCCGTCGGCAATGTCCGGCCGGCCCGGCCGGACGAACTGCCTGAGGGCTACCCCTACGGCTTGCGCTACGCGGTGCCGCTGGCGGAGATGCCCCGCTACCTGCCATGGCTGGAGGCCCGGGTCCGCACCCTCGGTGCCCAGGTCACCCAGCGGCAGCTGGGGTCACTGGACGAGGTGGGCGACGGGGCCGACGTGGTGATCAACTGTGCCGGCCTGGGCGCGGGCAAATTGGTCGACGACCCGTCGGTGTATCCGGTGCGGGGGCAGGTCGTGCGGGTCAGCAATCCCGGTCTGACGATGTCGGTTCGCGACGAGGAGCATCCGGGTGGCCGCGCCTACGTGCACCCGCGGACCGAGGACTGCATTCTGGGCGGCACCCTCGATGAGGGGCAATGGGACACCACGGCCGACCCGGCCGTCGGCGCGGCGATCCTGGCACGGTGCGCCGAGCTGGTGCCCGCGCTACGCGACGCTCGAGTACACGAACAGGTCGTCGGACTGCGGCCCGGGCGCCCGGCCGTCCGGCTCGAGGAAGGCGAGCGGTTGCGATCCGGCGCACGAGTGGTGCACAACTATGGGCACGGCGGTTCGGGGATCACCTTGTGCTGGGGCTGCGCGCGCGAGGTCACCGCGCTCGTGGGCTGACCCTCCCGGGAATCAGCGGAAGTACTGCTCGTCACCCGACGGATAACCGCCACCGGTGGTGGTGACATGCACGTGGTCGTAGTGGCCGTAACCGCCGGAGCCCGCCGCACCGCTCGGGGTGTAGTAGGTGCCCCGCCAGATGGCGTCCTGCATGCCGAAACGGGCGGCGTTCTTGGTGACGTAGGCGACGATCTGGTTGCCCAGCGCGACACCCTCCGCGCTTCCGGGGTTCGGGATCATCACGTCCAGCGCCAGACCGTTGGGATGCCAGCGCAGCGCATCCGCGCGCACGCCGCCGATACTGCGGATTTCCGGGAACACCGCGCTGATGGCACGGGCGGCCAGAATCGTCTTGATCTGCAGACCGTGCTCGGGAGCCACGCCCTTGGGCAGCAGCAGTGATCGGGTGTCCGCGCGCCACCTCGACGCCGAGACGAGTTGCGCGGAGGCGACCTCAGGGGCTGCGGCCACGATGGCGGACGGGCTCCAGCCGAAGGATGCCGGCGCGGCCACGACCTCGACGCCCAACGGGGCGGCCTCGGCGGCGGTGACCACGGCCGGAGCAGCGACTCGTGCCCCGGGATCAGGGGCCGTACCAGGCTGGATATCGCCGCCGATCGAGAAGAGCACGGCCGCCGGCGCCACGATGGCGGCGAGCGCGGCAGTCGACCGCAGTCGGCCGTGAGCCATTCCTTGTCGCCGCATTCACCACACCTTCGAGCTCGCCGACTTCGACTTCAGCAACCGCCGAGACCCGGCCGTTTGCTTGTCGTTACCTATCCGTGACTTAACCCGGGTGACTATAACCCGGCGTGTCGCAGCAGCTCAACTCTTTGTGAGATTGGTATGAGCAGGTGAAGTGGCAGGTCCCGGCCTACGGGGCCGCCGGAGCTGCCGGGTTGGGCACCTGGACAGGTATCGGCGGCAGCAAAGGAATGTTGATGTACGTCGTCGTCATCGCCGGTGCCTGAGACACCGTGGTGACCTCCGCGGTGGTCGTCGGCAACGTGCTCGGCGCCGTCGTCGTGGTGGTCGTCGGCACCGTCGTAGTCGTGGTCGTGGTCGTCGTGGTGGACGGCGTCGTGGTGGTCGTCGTGGTGGTCGTGGTCGTCGTGGTGGTGGTCGTCGTGGTTGTTGTCGGCGGCGTCGTCGTGGTCGTGTGCGTCGTCGGCGCCACCGGCTGCGGTGCGACGGGCTCCGGTGGCGGCGGCGGTGCGGGCGGCGCCTCGGTCACGGTGAGGACGGGCGGCGGCGTCTCGATCACCGGCGGCTGCTCAACGGGAGGTGGGGTGTACACCCCCGACACCGGCGCGGTCGACGGGGTTGGTGTGTCGGTTTCCGAGACACCGGTCAGCGCGATCGCCACGCCGCCGAGCGCGACGACGGCCAGGATTCCCGCGGCGGCGAAAACCGCCATCGGCAGCCGTGGCACGCCCCGGGACTCGTCCTCGTATTGGGCCGGAACATGTTGGGAGACAATGCGGGTGGATTCATCCCCGATGTACGGGTTCGCCGCACTGACCTCGGGGTAGTCGTCGGGGCCGGTGTAGGGCACCGGCTCGCCGCCGCCGTCGTCATCCTGCGACCACGCCAGCGCCCGGAACGTCGAGGACCCGGACTGGTCCGGGATCACGATGGGCGGTGCCAGGCTGGTGGGGGCGTCGGCACCGAGTGCCGGAGCCATCCCGGTCTGCGCGCCGGCCTCGGCCGCACCGGCCGCGAACAGCGCCGCCCCGACGGCCGCGTCCAGTGCGGGCTGCGGGGTGCTGACCACCGGGATCTGGGTGTGCGCGGACAGCTGCCGGGTGATCAGCGGAATACTGGCACCGCCACCCGCGGTGGCGATCACGGATACATCGTTCCAGCCGATCCTGTTGCGCTGCAACAGATTGTCCAGCTCATCGAGAACCTGCTGCAGCGGCTCGGCGAGCAACGCCTCCAGCTCGGCGCGCGTCACCCGCACCACCGACCGGTATCCGGGCAGTGCCACCGGGATCTCGGTGGCCGTCGCCGCGGACAACCGCTCCTTGGCCTGCCTGCACTCCTCACGCAATGCACCGAGCAGCCCGACCGCGGCGGTGGCGCCCGGGTCGGTGTCCTCGATGCCGGACAGCACGTGGGTCAGCAGCGCCTGGTCGATCAGGTCACCGGAGAATTCGGCCACCCGGGTCGTCTCGTCGAGCGGCTCGAAGGCCGCGCCGGAATCGGCGAGGGTGATGCTGGTGCCACCACCGCCCAGATCCACCAGCACCACCGGGCCGCCGGCGCTCAGGCCCGGATTGGTGTGCAGCGAGGTCAACGCGGCGACGGCATCGGAGACCAGCCTCGGCGGTGTCCCGTTCGCGGAGAGCACCGGGTTGGTCCGCAGCGTCGCCCGCAGCGCCCGCAGCGTCGCAGCGTTCCAGTGCGCGGGAACCGCGACGGCTGTCTGCGCCGAAGCGGTGCCGCCCACGACACCGACCATCGCCTCCAGCGCCTCGGCCAACAGGTCGTCGGCCGGATAGGACGATCCGTCCGAGGCCACCAGCGGCACCGGATCCCCCACGCGGTCAACGAATCCGGTCAGCACCTGTCCGGGCTGACCGGATGGCGCACCGACTTCCGGCGCGCCCTGCACCGGAAGTGTCAGAACAGCGCGCCGAGTCACGGGCAGGTCGCCGACACGTGCCGCGACCAGGTTGGTCGTCCCGATGGACAACCCCAACGGGTCGGTCATTGGGCCCACCATAACCGCCGCCACTCCGATCGGCCGAACGGACACAACGCGGGGAAAGCCTGTGTTGTGATGTCGGGCATGGCTGACAACCTCGCTGAAATCGAAGCAATCAAACAGGTCAAGTACCGCTACCTGCGTGCGCTGGACACCAAACACTGGGACGATTTCGCCGACACCCTCACCGAGGACGTGGTCGGGGACTACGGCGAATCACTCGGCGAGGAGCATCACTTCACCGACCGCGCGACGCTCGTGGAGTTCATGCGCAACTCGATGCCGGCCGGCATCATCACCGAGCACCGGGTGACCCATCCCGAGATCGCCATCGACGGGGACGAGGCCACCGGCATCTGGTACCTGCAGGACAAGGTCATCGCCGCCGAGTTCAACTTCATGCTCATCGGAGCCGGCTTCTATCACGACAGCTACCGGCGCACCGCGGACGGCTGGAAGATCAGCAAGACCGGCTACGACCGGACCTACGACGCCTCGCTGTCCACCGAGACCGTCGGCTTCAAGGTGAAAGCCGGTCGGGCCGTGAACATCTGACTACTTCGAGACGGCGATCAAGGCTCCCGGGCGCAGCCACCGGATGATCTTCACCAGCGCGGCGTCATCGATGGCGACGCACCCCGCCGTCGCGCTGCCGTCGGTGGTGTGCAGGAAGAACGCGCTACCCGCGCCGGGCGCCCGCGCCTTGTTCACCCCCATCACCACCGCGTGCGCGTACTGCGGGATCTGCAGGTTCTCGGTGCCGCTGTCCTCGGTCGCGAACGGGCACTGCGCCTTCTCGCACACCTGCATGGTGTTGTAGGTCGCGCTGTTCACATCGCCGTCCCACCAGTGATTCGGCCCCACCTGGACGTAGGGCAGACCACCACCGGGATTGGCCTGGGTGCCGAACGCGAAGTCGAGGCTGAACACACCCATCGGCGTCTTCATCGAACCCTCGCGGATCTCCTGTGCCATGTCGCTCGAACCGATGTGGGCCGGTATGCCGATCCCGACCGGGTTCCAGCCCGCGGCGGTCCGCTCCCACACATCGATTTTCGCCGTCGTAGGCCCCACGCCCACAACCGAAATCACCTGCGTGGCGTTGCCGACGGAGTTGACGAACCAGGGTGTCTCGGCGGCGTTGACGACCGGCGCCGACCCGAGGGCCAGCCAGAGCGCGCTCAACACCACGAGTAGTCGGCGCATCCGACCATCGTCGGCACCGCAGGTGACCCAGGTCAAGTCAAGGTTTGGACACGGCGCTTTGTGCGTACCTTGTAGCCATGGGACTTGGAACGGTCGACCGGCGCATTTTCCTGGCCGTTGCAGAATCCGACAGCAAAGTACTCGATACGGTGATGCCCAAGCTGACTTCGGCCGCCGACCACTCGAAACTGTGGTTCGCGATCGGCGCCGGACTCATCGCCGCGGGTACCCCATCCATGCGCCGCGGCGCAGCCCGCGGCCTGCTCACGCTGTCGGTGACCAGCCTGGTCACCAATCAGGGAGCCAAGCGCATCTGGGTGCGGCAGCGACCGGACTTCGCAACGGTGCCCTTCGTCCGGCGCTCGCGGCGGATGCCGACATCGAACTCGCTGCCGTCCGGGCACTCCGCCAGCGCGGCCGCCTTCGCGGTCGGTGTCGGCTTGGAGAATCGCAACCTGGGTTTCGGTCTCGGTGCGCTCGCCGGCCTGGTCGGCCTGTCCCGGGTGGCCACCGGCGCGCATTACCCGGGCGATGTGCTGGCCGGATTCGGAATCGGCACCGCCATCGCGCTCGTCGGCGCAGGCGTGGTGAAACCGCTCAGACAACCCCCGGCCATCGCGTCCGAGCCGCGCGTTTTAGACACCGAGCCCCGCCCGAACGGCGAGGGCGTGGTGCTCGTGGTCAACCCGAACTCCGGCAGCGGCACCGGCGGGCGCATCCTCGACGAGGTCCGCGAGGCACTGCCCAAGGCCGAGATCGTCGAGGTCGGCGACGCCGAAGACATCGAGGAGAAGTTGCGCGAGGCCGCCGATCGGGCCGAGGTACTGGCCGTCGGGGGCGGCGATGGCACCGTCTCGTGCGCCGCCGGAATCGCCTACGAGGCGAACGTGCCGCTGGCGGTTTTTCCGGGCGGCACCTTCAACCACTTCGCCAAGGACATCGGCTGCGAGACGGTCGCCGCCACCGTCGAGGCGATCCGCGCCGGATCCGCCGCGTACGTCGACATCATCCGGTTCAACGACTCCGACACCGTCGTCAACACCGCGAGCATCGGCGCCTATCCGAAGTTCGTCCGCATCCGGGAAAAGCTCGAGCACAAGATGGGCAAACCCCTGGCCGGCGCCTACGCGCTGTACCGGACGCTGAGCAGCGACGCCACGGTGCGCATTCGGTACGACGACAAGACCGTGCAGACATCACTGTTCTTCCTGGGCAATTCGCTGTACTCGCCGTCAGGTTTCGCGCCGTCACGCCGGGTGCGGATGGATGACGGCCTCATCGACGTCAGGATCCTGGAAACCGGTCGTAGGTTCAGCACGGTGCGGATCCTGACCGCCCTGGCGACGGGCAGGCTGGTGTACAGCCCGCTCTACCGCGAACTGCGGGTCCCCGAGTTCAGCTTCACCGCTGTGGACGGTCCCACGCCAATCGCGCACGACGGTGAGGTGGAAGTCGTTGCGCAGGAAGCGAATTTCAAGGCGCTGTACCGGGCGCTGCCGGTTTTTCGTCCACTACCGTGACGCGCCTGCTGGTGAGTATCGGCAGACAGACCAGCACCCACAGGTAGCCCAGCGCCCAACCGGCCAGGACATCGGAGGGGTGATGCACGTTGAGCACCACCCGGCCCACGCCGACCGCGACGACGATCAGCACGCCGATCGCGATGGCCGCGCTGCGCCACCGGCCGCGCAGCCACGGTGACGCGGCGAACAACATCGCCGTCACCGCCACCGCCGTGCCGAGCGCGTGGCCGGACGGGAAGGACGACGAAAACTCCGGGACCAGCGCGGTGACCGGACGTGGCCGCGACACAACCGCTTTCGCGAACACCACGATCAGCGCGGAGAACTCCACCGTCGCCGCCAGGAACAACGCCACCCGGTACCGGTCCGGCCTGCGCCCCATCAACAGGTACACGATCCAGATCAGGGCGATCAGGCGGAACACCGCCGGGTGGAACACCRTGCACAGCACATCCCACGCGGTCACCCAGCCCGGATGCGCGACGCCGTAGCGGTACAGCGGATCCAGCACCGCCCAGTCGGCGTTCTCCATCCACTCCCACCGCCCGAGCACCCCGGCCAGGGCGAGCAGGAACACCGCCGCGGCAGGCACGGCGCCGGCCAGCAGCGCAGTGCGGCGTGCTCCCACGTCCCACCCCACTCTCGCCGCTCCCCCTGCGGACATCGGTCTGCGGCCGAGCATAGGCGACCACCGGATCGCCGCCGCCGCGAAGTCGGGTTGCCGGTATCGTGCGAAACATGGCGGTGTTCCTGCGCAAACTACTGCGCATCGGCAAACTTCCCAGCGAGTTGCGCGAGGCTGTGGAAGCCGAAGGCGTCATCCACTACGCCGAATACGTGCCCGTCACCAGGCGTTTCACCGGAAAGGTGCCCGGGAAACGCTCGGTCGGCAGCGTCACCAGTTTCTCCGGTTCACTGGTGTTCACCTCCCAGCGTGTGCTCGGCACGCTGTCCACCGTCCCCAAGCTCGCCGGACGCGCCATCGACCTGCAATGGGACGCACCGCAATCGGGCCCGGTGATCGCCGATATCTCCTCGGCCGGCCTGGTCATCAACCTCGATGTCGCCCAGGTCGACCCACGATGCTCGGGCCAGCTGTCCCTGCATTACAAGGAGCCGTTGAGCGACGACGTGCTGGCACGCCTGCCGCGCCGGTCGCTGGCCTACGACGTGCCGCCGGAATTCATCTTCCGTGCCGTCGGGGTGCCGTACCACCCGTGACCATCAGCTACGACGAACATCTGCGGGAGCGGATCCGGGCCAACCTCGCCGGGCATGAGCGCCGCACGTTCACCGACACCACCAAGCGGCGTGCCGCCGTCGCGGTGACGCTGGTGGACTCGCACCTCGGCGAGGATCGGGTGGACCCGGCACCGGTCGAGGACTGGATCGCCGGGCGGCCCATGCCCGACTCGCTGGACGGCCGGATGGTCGACGTCTCCGGCGGTGCCGCTTTCCTGTTGTGCCGCAGGGCGTCCCGGCTCAACTCGCATGCCGCACAGTGGGCATTGCCCGGCGGGCGCCTCGACCCGGGCGAGTTCTCCGTCGATGCCGCGCTGCGCGAACTCCACGAAGAGGTCGGTGTCGATCTGCCGGGCAGCTCGGTTCTGGGCCTGCTCGACGACTACCCCACCCGCTCCGGCTACGTCATCACCCCGGTGGTGCTGTGGGGCGGGGGCCGGCTGGATCTGCACCCATCCCCTGACGAGGTGGTCGCCGTCTACCGGGTCGGCCTGCACCAGCTGCAACGCGCGGACTCGCCGCGTTTCATCACCATCCCGGAAAGCCCGCGCCCGGTGGTACAGATCCCGTTGGGCAATGACCTGATCCACGCGCCGACGGGCGCGGTGCTGCTCCAGATGCGCTGGCTCGGGCTGGAAGGACGCGGCGACCCCGTCGACGAACTCGAGCAGCCGGTGTTCGCCTGGAAGTGACTAGCACATGCGGTGAGGGCCGTACAGCACACGAACCGCGCTGCGCAAAACCCAACGGCGGACCAGACTTCCGCTGTGGGATATTGCCAACAGACGAATAGGAGGTGTCCGTTGTGACAGACGCACGGCGCGACAATGTGCTGATCGTGCACTGGCATGACCTGGGCCGCCATCTCGGGGCGTACGGGCACAGTGATGTGCGCAGCCCGCGACTGGACCAGCTCGCCGCCGAGGGGATCCTGCTCACCCGGGCGCACGCCACCGCGCCGCTGTGCTCGCCGTCGCGGGGGTCGCTGTTCACCGGCCGCTACCCGCAGAGCAACGGACTGGTCGGCCTGGCGCACCACGGCTGGGAGTACCGCACCGATGTGCGCACCCTGCCGGACATCCTCGGCAAGTCCGGCTGGCACACCGCACTGTTCGGTATGCAGCACGAGACGTCCTACCCCAGCCGCCTCGGGTTCGACGAGTTCGACGTCTCCAATTCCTACTGCGAGTACGTCGTCGAACAYGCCGACTCCTGGCTGCGCCGTCCACCGGCGAAGCCTTTCCTGCTCACCACCGGATTCTTCGAGACGCACCGTCCCTACCCGCATGACCGCTACGACCCCGCCGACCCCACCGCGGTGGAGCTGCCCGGCTACCTGCCCGACACCCCGGCGGTCCGCCAGGACCTCGCCGATTTCTACGGGTCGATCACCGTGGCCGACGCCGCTGTGGGCCGACTGCTGGACACCCTCGCCGAGACCGGGCTGGACCGCAGCACCTGGGTGGTGTTCATGACCGACCACGGTCCGGCGCTGCCGCGAGCCAAGTCCACGCTGTACGACGCGGGCACCGGGATCGCGATGATCGTGCGGCCACCCACCGGGTCGGCGGTGCCGCCACACGTCTACGACGAACTGTTCAGCGGCGTCGATCTGGTCCCGACCCTGCTGGATCTACTCGGTGTCGAGGTGCCCACCGAAGTGCAGGGTCTGTCACATGCCGCGGGTCTGCTCGCACCCGCCGAGAACGACATACCGGTGCGCACCGAGGTGTACTCGACAAAGACTTATCACGATTCTTTCGACCCCATCCGAGCCATTCGCACAAAGGACTTCTCGTATATCGAGAATTACGCATCACGACCATTATTGGATTTGCCCTGGGATATCGCCGACAGCGCCCCCGGAGCCATCGTCGGCCCGAATTCGCTGAGCCCGCGGCCGGAGCGGGAGCTCTATGACCTCCGCACCGATCCTGGTGAGTCCACGAACCTTCTCGAGACGAGTTCTGGCGCCGAAATGGAGGAAGTCGCCCGTGACCTCGCACTCCGACTGAACGACTGGCGCGAGAAGACCAACGATGTCATCCCCTCCGAGTTCGCCGGCACCCGCATTTCGGAGCGCTACACACAAACGTATTTGACGATCAAGGAATGGCCGGCATTGAGCCGCTCGGCGATTGCGGCCGACCGCGGTATCGAAGACGCCGAGCAGTCTTCGCAATAGTTAAATTCAGCCTGACGCGAATATCCCGTCTGCGCCGGGAAAACAATAGCGGTTAGAGTCTCGCCCATGGCTCATCCGAAGGCGTATCTCGTCCTCGCATCGCAGCGCAGTGGCAGCACGCTGCTCGTCGAATCACTGCGTGCCACCGGTGTCGCCGGTGAGCCGCAGGAGTTCTTCCAGTACCTGCCCACCACCAGTCAGTCGCCCCAGCCTCGGCAGTGGTTCACCGGCGTCGAGGACGAATCCATCCTGCGCCTGCTCGACCCGCTGGACGAGGGCAAACCGGATCTGGCGCCAGCGACGATCTGGCGCGATTACATCCAGACGGTCGGCCGCACCCCGAACGGGATCTGGGGCGGGAAGCTGATGTGGAATCAGACCCCGCTGCTGCTGGACCGTGCCGCCGGGCTGCCGRACCGCTCCGGTCAGGGCCTGCTGTCGGCCATCCGCGACGTCGTCGGCAGCGATCCGGTGCTGGTGCACGTCTACCGGCCCGATGTGGTGTCGCAGGCCGTCTCCTTCTGGCGCGCAGTGCAGACCCGCGTGTGGCGTGGACGTCCCGACCCGAACCGCGATGCCCGGGCCGAGTACCACGCCGGGGCAATCGCGCACGTCATCACCATGCTGCGGGCGCAGGAAGAGGGCTGGCGGAACTGGTTCGAGGAAGAGGGCGTCGAACCGCTCGACGTGTCCTACCCGTACCTGTGGCGCAACCTCACCACCGTCGTGGCCACCGTGCTGGAGCAGCTGGGCCTCGATCCCCGGCTGGCGCCGGAACCGGTCCTGGAACGTCAGGCCGATCAACGTTCCGACGATTGGGTAGACCGTTATCGCGCCGACGCACACCGAGAGGGGCTGCCGACATGACCGCCAGTACCGACACCGTTCTGGTCGACGAGCTCCGGCTGTTGGAGGCCGAAGCCGTCCACATCATCCGCGAGGTCGCGGCCGAACTGCAGCGCCCGGTGCTGCTGTTCTCCGCGGGCAAGGACTCGATCGTCCTGCTCCGTTTGGCGGAGAAGGCTTTTCGGCCCGGACCACTGCCGTTTCCGGTGCTGCACGTGGACACCGGGCACAACTTCGCTGAGGTCATCGAGTTCCGCGACCGGCGCACCACCGGCGTCGGGCACAAGCTGCTCGTCGGATCGGTGCAGGAGACCATCGACAGCGGCCGGGTCGCCGACCCGGGCCCGGGTGCGTCGCGCAACCGGCAGCAGACTCGCACCCTGCTCGACGCCCTGGAGGCCGGCGGTTTCGACGCGGCGTTCGGCGGTGCGCGCCGTGACGAGGAGCGGGCTCGGGCCAAGGAGCGCATCCTGAGCTTCCGCGACGAGTTCGGACAGTGGGATCCGCGCGCGCAACGGCCCGAACCGTGGTCGCTGTACAACGGCCGGATCCGCAAGGGCGAACAGGTGCGCGTCTTCCCGTTGTCGAACTGGACCGAGATCGACATCTGGCGCTATATCGAGTTGGAGAACCTCGAACTGCCCTCGATCTACTTCGCGCACGAACGTGAGGTGTTCGAGCGTGACGGCATCCTGCTGGCGGTATCAGAATTCGCCAAACCCACCGGCGCGGAGACCGCGGCGGTGGAGTGGGTGCGCTACCGCACCGTCGGCGACCTCACCATCACCGGTGCGGTCCGCTCCACAGCCACCACGATCGACCGGGTGATCACCGAGATCTCGGCGGCCACCGTCTCCGAACGCGGGGAAACCCGCGCCGACGACCGCACATCCGTTGCGGCAATGGAAGACCGCAAGCGAGAGGGCTATTTCTGATGATGGGGCGAGCGCAGCGCAGCGGAGCGACGGGGGAAACAGCATGAGCACGCGTCAGCTGCTGCGCATCACCACCGCCGGTTCGGTCGATGACGGCAAGAGCACCCTGATCGGTCGGCTCATGCACGACACCGACAGCCTGCCGCTGGACCATCTGGAAGCCGTCACCGACGAGGAAGGCGTGGCGGACCTGGCTGCGCTGTCCGACGGGTTGCGCGCCGAACGCGAGYAGGGCATCACGATCGATGTGGCGTATCGGTTCTTCTCCACCGAGAACCGCAGCTACATCCTGGCCGACACCCCCGGCCACGAGCGCTACACCCGCAACATGTTCACCGGCGCCTCCAATGCACACGTGGCGATCCTGCTGGTCGACGCCCGCGCCGGCGTGCTGCGTCAGACCCGCCGCCACGCCCGCATCGCAAAGCTGCTGGGCATCAAGCATTTCGTGGCCGCCGTCAACAAGATCGACCTGGTCGACTTCGACCAGGCCCGGTTCGCAGAGGTCGAGCAGGAGCTGCGCCTGGTGGCTGAGCGGCTCGGCGGGGCGGAGCTGACCGTCATCCCGATCGCGGCCAAGCTCGGCGACAACGTCGTGCACCGCTCCGACAACACCACCTGGTACTCCGGGCCCACCCTGCTGGAATACCTTGAGGCCGTCGAGCTCTCGGCGCCGCACCCGGAGCCGTCCAGCCTGCGCCTGCCGGTGCAGTGGGTGTCCCGGCCCACCGCCGAACAGCGCCGCCGCTACACCGGGCGACTGTCGGCGGGCACCCTCAAGGTGGGCGACCCGGTGGTCAGCCTGCCGTCGGGCACCCGGTCCACCGTCACCGTCGTGGACACCCTGGACGATGAACGCAGCACAGCGGTTGCGCCACTGTCGGTTTCCATCGAACTCGCCGACGATATCGACGTCGGCCGCGGCGATGTCTTCGTCAGCGCCGCCGACGATGCAGTGCTGCCGGTGCTGGCCCGCGAGCTGGACGCCACCGTCTGCTGGTTCCTCGACGACCCGCTGCGCGCCGGTGACCGGCTCGCGCTCAAACAGGGCACCCGTACGGTGCGAGCCACCGTCCAGGAACTGCACACCAAACTCGACCCGGAGACCCTGGATGAGGTGGACGGCCCGGTCGAGCTGTCGCTCAACGACATCGGCTCGATCACCCTGCGCACCAGTTCCATCGTGGTCGCCGACTCCTACGCCGACAACCGGGACAGTGGCGCGTTCATCCTGATCGACGAGGTGTCCAATGACACCGTCGGCGCCGGCATCATCGCCGAGCCCCGCGAGGTCAAGCCCAGCGGACACAACCGTTCCGACATCAAGTGGCACCCGTCCTCACTGGATCGCGAATATCGTTGGGGAAAAACGGGACAACGCGGCGCGACTATCTGGTTCACCGGTCTGCCGGCGTCCGGCAAGTCGAC
The DNA here is from genome assembly GCF_056400845.1 of Mycobacterium sp. P4_H6. Classification (NCBI taxonomy): domain Bacteria; kingdom Bacillati; phylum Actinomycetota; class Actinomycetes; order Mycobacteriales; family Mycobacteriaceae; genus Mycobacterium; species Mycobacterium sp. P4_H6. Next base: position 27,966 of record NZ_JBFUKN010000035.1, read on the forward strand.
CCTCGCGGTCGCGGTAGAGCGGGCGCTGGTGGAGTCCGGCCGGGTCGCCTACCTGCTCGACGGCGACAACCTGCGCCACGGCCTCTCCGACGACCTGGGGTTCTCCGCGGGCGACAGGGCCGAGAACATCCGTCGCGTCGGGCATCTGACGCGTCTGCTCGCCGACTCCGGGGTGGTCGCGCTGGCCTCGCTGGTGTCCCCGCTGAAATCCGACCGCGAACTGGCCCGCGCCCTGAACGACGCGGCCAAGCTGCCGTTCCTGGAGATCCACGTCGCCACCCCGGTCGCCGAATGCGAACGCCGCGACCCCAAGGGCCTGTACGCCCGCGCCCGGGCCGGTGAACTCAAGGGGCTCACCGGTATCGACGCACCCTACGAGCCACCGGAGAACCCGGATCTCGTCGTCGACACCACCGGCGCCGATATCGATCAGCTGGTCGCCCAGGTCATCGCGCTGCTCGACTAACGCACCTGTGCGACCACGAAGATCCGCCGGAACGGGAAGAAGGTGTGCCCGTCCGCGCGGGCCGGATAGGCCTGCGCCAGTTCGGGAATGATCGCCTCCCGGTACTGCTGCCACTGCAGCTCGGTGAGCCGCTCCTTCACCTGGGTCAGCGCGGTGCCCGTGATCCAGTCCAAAACCGGTGTCTCACCCTCCAACTCATGCACATAGGTGGTTTCCCAGGCATCCACCACGCAGCCGGCGTCGGTCAGCAGCCCGGCGTACTCGACCGGCGTGCCGACCACATCGGCGTCGCGCCACGGCATATCGCGCAGCGCCTCGACGAAAGGCTCACGGCGGGCCACCGCACGCACCGCGGCGTGCGAGGGGGCGTCGAAGTTTCCCGGCACCTGGAACGCGATCCACGATCCGGGCGCCAGTTGCCCGGCCCAGCGCACCACGAGCTCACGGTGTTCGGGCAGCCACTGCAGCGCCGCGTTGGAGATGACCACATCGGTATCGGCTTGCGGTGACCACTCGGCGATCCCACCGACGCGCACATCCAGACCACGACCGGTGGCCGCGGCAACCATCTCCGGTGAGGAATCCCAGCCCTGCACCACCGCGCCGGGCCAGCGCCCGCTCAGCGTCTCGGTGAGGTTGCCCGGTCCGCAGCCCAGGTCGGCCACCCGGCGGGGCTGCCGCGCGGCCACCCGGTTCACCAGGTCGAAGAACGGCCGGCCACGGTGGTCGGCGAAGGCCAGGTAGGTGTCGGGATTCCACATACTGACATCATCGACGGTGATGGATGAGGCAACAACGGTTCGGCGCATCTGGGAGTCTCTCGGGCTGCCCGGAATCATCGACGTACACACCCACTTCATGCCGAAGAACGTGATGGACAAGGTCTGGCTGTATTTCGACAGCGCCGGGCCGCTGGTGGGGCGGGAATGGCCGATCACTTATCGCGCCGATGAGAACGATCGGCTGCACACCCTGCGCGCGTTCGGCGTGCAGGCCTTCACCTCGCTGGTGTACCCGCACAAACCGCAGATGGCGGCCTGGCTCAACCAGTGGGCGGCGCAGTTCGCCGCCGACACACCGGACTGCCTGTCCACCGCCACCTTCTTTCCCGAACCCGGCGCGGCCCGGTACGTCACCGCGGCCATCGAGGGCGGTGCCCGGGTCTTCAAGGCCCATGTCCAGGTCGGTGGGTATGACCCGACCGATCCCCTGCTCGAGGACGTGTGGGGCGTGCTGGCCGACGCCGGGACACCCGTCGTCATCCACTGCGGCTCGGGTCCCGCCCCCGGCACGTTCACCGGTCCGGAGCCGATCGAGGCCGTGCTGACCCGTCATCCGCGGCTCCGGCTGATCGTCGCGCACATGGGTATGCCGGAATACGAGCCGTTCCTGGACATCTGCGAGCGCCATGCCGGCGTGCATCTGGACACCACGATGGCCTTCACCGCGTTCGCCGAGGAGACGATGCCCTTCCCACCCGGCGCGTACCCGCGGCTGCGCGATCTGGGCGAGCGGATCCTGTTCGGCAGCGATTTCCCGAACATCCCGTACCGCTACACCCACGCGATGTCGGTGCTCACCGCACTGCCCGGGATCGACGACGACTGGCTGCGCGGGGTGTTCCATCGCAATGCAGCCGAACTGTTCGCTTTACAGATACCCGACTGACTGACACCTTCATCCGGGCCGGGCTACCATCGGCGGGCCGCAGCGAGAAAGGCCAGCGACGTGACCGACGCGCCACCGCTCGATACCGCACCCGTTGATCCACCCATCCCGGTGCCCGACGTTCCCGGTGCCGACGCCACCGCGCGCGGACTGCCGCGGCGCAGCGACCTCACCCTCCAGCAGCGGATGGTCGTGGATGCTTCGGCCGTCGCCGATCTCGGCCTGCGCACCGCCGTCGCCAGCATCGTGGGTGCGGCGATGCTGCCGCGCCTGGCCGGTGCCGCCCTGCACCCGAACCGGGTCCACGGTGAGGACGCCGCACTCGATTTCTACATCGACCTTGCCGCACAGAAGGATCCGCTGCTGTCGTTCCCCGCACCGACGGCTCCGCCGCGGGTCTCGACGCGGCCTGCCAACCAGCTGGCGTCCTGGATAGCGCACGGATCGGTGAACAACATCGAGTTCGCCAGCAGCTTTCAGGCCGTCAATCCCGCACTGCGCGAGCAACGCGGCTCCTACGCCCGCAACAACGTCGTGCACGCCCAGCACTGGGTGCACGGCGACGGGCCGCGCCCGACGCTGTGCCTGATCCACGGCTTCATGGGGTCGGCCTACCTGTTCAACGGGCTGTTCTTCTCGTTGCCGTGGTTCTTCAAATCCGGGTACGACGTGCTGCTCTACACGCTGCCGTTCCACGGCAGGCGTGCCGAGGCGAACTCGCCCTACAGCGGGTACGGCTATTTCGCCGACGGGATGGCCGGGTTCGCCGAGGCGATGGCCCAGGCGGTGCACGACTTCCGTTCGGTGGTCGACTATCTGGAGTCCACCGGCGTGGATCGCATCGCGCTCACCGGGATGTCACTGGGCGGCTACACCTCCGCGCTGATCGCCGGGGTCGACGACCGGATCCAGGCCGTCATCCCGAACGTGCCGGTGGTGACACCCGAGGCGGCGTTCGACGACTGGTTCCCCGCTAACATGCTGGTGCGGTTGGGGAACCGGCTGACGGGCGTGGACAAGGCGAAAGCCGACGCGGCGACGCTGTTCCACTCACCGCTGACCTACCCACCCCTGGTGCCCAAGGACCGTCGGCTGATCATCGCCGGACTCGGCGACAAGCTGGCGCCGCCGCAGCAGGCCGAAATCCTGTGGCGGCACTGGGATCGGTGCGCATTCCACTGGTTCCCGGGTAACCACATCCTGCATGTCAGCCAGCCGGACTACCTGCGCCGGATGACGAGGTTCCTGCGGCCGTTCATGTTCTGACGCCCACGCCCGTCGGCCAGCGGAGTTCCTCGGCCAGCGCGGGGCCGGCGGGCTGATGGTCGCCGACACGCCGCGACGACAGCGGGTCCAGCGCGTCGAGCACCGTGCGCTGACGGCCGCCCAGCGTGGCCAGCCCGGAGATCGGCGCCGCTGATGCGGGGCGTTCGGCGGTACGCACCGCGCATACCGAAGCCATCGTGCCGGGACCGAATTCCACTGCGGTCCAGGTCTCCTCCGACGGATGCGCCCATACCGCGGCCAGCGTCTCCGGCAATGCGGCCGTCGGGATGCGGTAGGCCGTCAGGAATCCGGAGCCGTCGGTGATGGCCCGCCAGGTCTCCTTGGCCTCGCCGGACAGCGGTGCGGGACGGTCCCCTTCGTCGATGGCCGTCACCGCCCAGCCGTTCTCGCGCAGGTGGTCGGCCAGTCGCCGTCCGAGCACGTCGGCGGTGTCGTGCAACGGGATCCGCGGTGACCGGGCCTGCAGCGACCGCAGGTTATCGGCGGCGTCCAGCGTCAGGGTGATCCAGGTCTGCCGTTCACCGGCCAGGTCGCGGCTGGTGATCCGGACCTTGTCGCAGCGCAGTCCGTACCGGTCGGTGTAGCCGGCGATCAGTGCCACCGGGAGCTCATCGGATGCCGGTTCGTCGATACGCAGCAGCACCGTGGCGGTGTCACCCGCCTCGGCGACACCGGCCTCGGAGTGGTTGCCCCGCCAGATCGTCCATCGTCGCGCCAGCTTGGTGGTCGCGAAATCACCTTTCCACCAGGCGAACAGCAAGATCACCACGGCCACCGCGACGCCGAGGATCCAGCGCTGGGTCACCGTCTCGTACGGGTATGCCAGTGCGGCGGGCACGATGAACAGCAGCGCCAGGGCGAGTCGGGCCGTCATGCGGCTTTGTCCTTCCGTCGGTGTGCGGCGATCGCGGCGGTCACAAGGGCAGCCAGTGCGAGCACACCGGTGCCGATATACGCGACGGTCCGCGGTGTGGAGTCCTGCTGTACCGGTTCCGGCGGTGCCGCAACGGGTCTGGTCGTCTCGGCGGGGCTGCCCGGACCGGGCACATCCCAGGTCAGGGCGGCCACCGGGTCGACAGTGCCCGCACCCACCAGTGACGACGGCGAGCGGTCCGCGCCGCGCGCGGTACTGGTGAGCCTACGCACCACCTGTTCGGCGCTCAGTTCGGGAAAACGGCTGCGGACCAGGGCCGCAACGCCGGACACGTAGGCGGCGGCATAGCTGGTGCCGCTGACCGGCGCCAACTCGCCTTTCTCGTTGGGCTGCCCGTTGGCCAGCCCGCCGTCGGGGGTGTTGCTCACCGAGGTGATGTTCTCTCCCGGCGCGGCCAGGCCGAGCCAGGGACCGGACATGCTGAACGGCGCCGGCTGGCCCGCCGGGTTCAGCGCCCCCACCGACAGCACGTAGGGCTGCCACCACGAAGGCGTCGATACCGAGGTCACCCCCGCCCAGTTGCGCGGATCGTCCGGCCGGGCCGGGTCGGTCAACGGGTTGGCCGCACAGGCGCTTCCGCCGGCGATACCGCCGCCGGTGTTACCGGCCGCCGCGATGATCACCACGTCCTTCTCGACGGCCGCGTAGCGCAGCGCCGCACCGAGCGCGCTCTGATCGAGGGAAGTGTTCGCCGGGACACACGCCACCGACGAGATGTTGATGATGCGGGCGCCCAGGTCCGCGGCGCGTACCACGGCGCGCGCCAGCGTCGCGATGTCGTTGCTGGCCTCCACGATCACCGGGTCCTGGCCCGGCTGGTTCGGCGAGCCCGCCGGGGAATATCGAGCCGAGGTCTGCCGGATGGACAGGAGCTGCGCGCCCGGCGCGACACCGGAGAAACCGTCCGCACCCGGCCGGCCGGCGATGAGTCCGGCGACCATCGTGCCGTGTCCGTCGCAGTCGGTCAGTCCGTCGGTGCCGGCGACGAAGTCACCGCCGGRTTCGACATTGGGCAGCCGGGGTCCCGGTTGTACACCGGTGTCGATCACCGCGACCGTCTGGCCGTCACCGCGGCTGTGGCGCCATGCTTCGGCGAGGTCCAGCGTCAGCTGATTCGGACTGACGACACCGGGATCGGTGCCCGGGATCACCCCGGTCACCGTGCAGGTGCCGCGTTGCGCCATGGTCTGCACGGGCCCGGCGGCACCCGACGGGGGTGCGGTGTCGGCATCCACCTCGGGCGGGGTGATCGCGCCCGCGGCCGGGCAGCCGACCGCTGCGACCGCGAGAACCGCTGCCAGCACGGCGGTTCCACGACGCAGTAGCTGTGCTGTCACCTGTTCAGAACCCATTCGAACAGACCGACCAGGTAGGCGGCCACCGGAATGACGGAGGCGTCGACGGCGGAACTGGCGAAGCCGAACAGCCGGCGCGCGGGCAGCGAGTAGGTGTCCGGAGAGGCGATCCGCGGGTTCAGCGCGACCACGATCCAGACGACGGTCACGGCCACCAGGGCGGCCAGCGCCCACCAGGCCGCCGCGTACCGCTCGGTGATGGCGAAGGTCACCAGCAGCGCGGCGGGCAGCAGGAATGACTGGCTCAGCAGCCAGGCCTTGCACGGCGTCGAATCCCACACCCGGGCACGCAGAGTGGTGCCCAGCGCCGCCGCGATCACCAGCACCCAGGCCCACGGCGACGCGCCCGCCGAGCCGACGAGGATCAGCGAGCCGACCACCGACAGCAGGACACCGGCGGCCAGGAATCCGGTCTGGTGCGCGTCGGTGACGCGGATGCGGCGCGGCAGATCCTCCAACACGCGCAGTGGCTGCGCCGACGGGGTCGGATCGCCGGGAGCGGGAATGGTCGGCACGGGCAACCGTGCCCACAGTGCGGACAGACGCGCGGCCTGCACGGTCACCAGCAGCGCGAAGACGATGAGACCGGACCCGGTGCGGATGTCGGTCATGTCCCAGATGGTGGCCAGCACCGCGAACAGCAGCACGCCGAGTCCGAGCACCGTCGACGCGGTGAACGTGGCGATGGCGCGTTCGAAGACGACGATGCTGATCACCGACCAGGCGGCCACACCGGCGGCGGCCAAGAGCACCTGCGCGGCACCGAAATCGCCGGGGACGGCGAGCGCGAAGGCTGCGGCGACGGGGGTCAGCGCGGTGAGCGCGAGCGCGGTACCCAGGCCCGGGAACCGGGCCCGGGTGGCGAACGACGCGATCACGGTGACGGCGGCGATACCGGCGACGGTGAACAGTCCGGCCGAGTGCCCGCTGACGACCCGGGCGGCCGTCGCGAGGGCGGTACCCAGCAGGATCAGCGCGATGACGGCGACCGCGGCCGCACGCTGGATCTGCGCCGGATCCCACGGCCGTTCGCGTGCGGCGGAGAAGATGACGGCGGCATCGGCGATGTCCTCGATGATGCGCGGTGCGGCAGGTCCGTTCGGGATGGCCTGCAGCGCCAGCAGATCGCCGTCGACGACACCGACGGTGTCCAGCGTCGCGTCCAGGCTGAACGGTGCACCGCCGATGGGTGCCAGGCTCAGCCGTGCCGGAGCGCCCTCGGGGGCATCTGTCGACGGCAGCACGGTGCGCTGCACGGCCGGGATGATCTCGCGCAGCGGCAGTTCGGCAGGCAGCGCCATCTCGGTGAGCCGCCCGGCGCCGTCGGCGCCGTCCCCGGCGGCCAGCACGGCCACCCGCACGATCGGCATCACAGTGTTGTCGGGCATCGGTCTTCCGTTCTCTGGTCGAAATCTCGGTTCTGAAGCGCGCCGGGAAACCACGATCCGTGCGGCAGTGTTGCGATCAGTCTGTCGACCGCGGCGGCGATGGCCACCGCGGTTCCGGGTGCGAACGTGGACACCCATTCACCGTCAAAGGCTTTCGAGGGGCTCACCAGGATGCGGCCGGCCTCGGAGTCGACGACGCTCACGCCGACCTCGGTACTGACCCGGTGACCGTCTCGGTGTTCGCCTGCGACGATCTCCACGTAGCTCCGCCTGCCGGTGAACACCGCCTCCACCACCGGCCGTGCGGACGTCGGAATGCCCAGGTATTCAAGCACTTCGGTCAGGTCGGAGCCGGCTCGCAGCTTCTCGTCGGCGCGGGCCCCGGCCCGGACGGGTACGGTGAAATCGTCGAAGGACGCAGCGCGCCATCCGGCCAGGCCGGCCACCAGCACCGGCACCAGGTCGTTCGGGTGCAGCAGTTCCATCGCGGTGAAGGTCACCAGACCGCCGCTGCGCAGCGCGACCACCGAGGTCTCGTCGTGTCGCGCAACGAGACCGCGCAGCATGTCGCCGTGCGCTCCCACGATTCGTAACTCGAGCCACTGCCGCGCCCGGCAGGTCTGCTGAATCCACTGGGCGACAGCGGGATTGATGACTCCGCTGCCGGACATCACTCCCAGCTCGGTCAGCTCGGCAACCCGATCGGCCGCGAACTGTCCRGCGGCTGCCGGCTCGCTGTAGGGCGGCGTGATCGCCAGCACCCATGGGAACGAGCCGGAGCCGACCTCTTCTGCAATGAACCAGGCCTGCTCGACGGTCAGCTCGACCGCATTAGCAGCCATCTATCCCCATTTGGCGCCTTCTGCCCGGTCCCGGGCATTCATCGACATGGTGTTGGTCTCATGGGTGCTCGCCATCGCCTGGTACGCACGCACCAGCTCGGTCATGCTGGCGTTCCACTGGGCCYGCCAGGCCTGGTAGGTCATACCGGTGTCACCCTGCCAGGCGCCCGACAGCGCGGCCTGCTCGGCGGCGATATCCGCGCCGACCGCGTTCAAAGCGCCTGCGAAACCGTTCATCTCGGCTGACAGCGCGAGCATGGCCGGGTAGTTGTACATGATCTGCGACATGTGAATTCTCCTGGTCGGCTTGCGTTATCAGATCGAGGTGTAGGTGCTGGCGGCCGCCGCGTCCTGCGCGACGTAGGTGCCCGCTGCGTCGGCCAGGTTGACCTGAGCGATGTCGAGCAGGGCGTTCACCCGGGCCGAGACCTCGATGAACCGGGCGTGCGCGGCTTGGAAGGCGGCCGAGGACTCGCCCATGTGGAAGGCCTGCGAGGCCTGGGCGGCCTGCTCGGCCTGGGCGATGGTGCTGCGCATCAGCGCGGCCTTGGCGCCGAACGCCGATTCGGAGGCGACCAGTTGGGGGATGTGCGCGTCGAGCATGCTCATGGCGTTTCCTTTCGGGGGTATCTGTGGGCGATCTGGGGTGTCCGGGGTGCGCTCAGCTGTGCTGTCCCCCTCCCGGTGCCGACGGCTCGTCGGGACTCCAGGAGCCCGGCAGCATGGGATTGGTCGGCCCGTTGCCGAACGAGTCGCCGGTCAACTCGGTCATACCGGCGGCGGTGGTGTCCTCGCCGGGGACGGCACCGGTGAAGCCCATCGGTCCGGCACCGTGTTCGGAGGCCGTCACGCGGGGCTCGGGGCGCGGTCCGCGCGGCGCGGGATCCTCGTCGTAGTCCATGTATTCATCGGCGTAGGCGCGGTCCTTGATCTCGCCGCCCTTCTTGCGCCGACGTTTCCGGCGCTCGGCCGCCGACAGTGCTGCGGCCGAGGCGACTGCCGCCGACGAACCCGAGGCGGGTGCCTTGGCCGACGTGGTGTCGCGCACGGTCGGGCTGAAACCGCCGCCCGGGTGCCCGCCGTAGACCGCGTAGGCGGCCAGCGCCGGAGTGGCGGCCGCCGGTGCCGCCGCGGGCGCGCTCGCCGGCGCCGAGGCGGGGGTGCCTGCGGGAGCAGCGGACGGGGCCGGGGTACCGGCCGGCGCGACGCTTGCCACCGGCAACGTGGGTTCGCGCTGCGCGGCGGCCGGAGGCTCACCGAGATCCAGCATCGGCAGATCGGTGAACTTCGGCAGCAACTTGTCGATGATCAGGATGAGGCCGACGATGCCGAGGGTAGCCAGCGCAGGCAGTAGGAACGGCGCCGCCAAGATCATTCCCCAGGTGGGCCAGCCGACCAGGTTGAAGAACACCTGATAGGCGACCGCGAACAGGAACGGACCCCAGGTCGTCAGTGCCGCAGCGGGGTTGGTGAGGAAGTCGGTGAGCAGCGCCTGCAGGTTGCCGATCGGGTTCTGGATGAACTCGATGATCAGCTGACCACCCGGCACGTTTTTGAGGTACTGCTCCAGGAACTGCAGGATGAAGTTCGAGTCATTCAGTGCCGCAGCCGAATTGATGGCCTGGGCCTGCGCGAGCATCTGGGTGGAGGTCGCGCCGGCGCTACCCGCCTCACCGACACCGGGAGCCAGCAGCATCGGCGCCGGTTCCAGCACCGGCGTCGCCGCGACGGTGGCCGCGGACACCGCCTGATAGGTGGTCATGGTGGTGGCGGCCTGGATCCACATCCGGACGTAGTCGGCTTCGGTGACCGCGATCGGGATGGTGTTGATACCGAAGAAGTTCGTGGCCAGCAGCGTGCCGTGCAGGGCATGGTTGGCGGCCAGCTCGGCCAGTGTGGGCATGGTCGCCAACGCGGTGGTGTAAGCGGCTGCGGCGGTCTCGTGTTGGGCCGCGGCGACCGCGCTCTTCGCGCCGGCCTGCGCCAGCCAGATCAGGTATGGCTGGTGGGCGGCAACGTACTGCTCGGAACTCGGCCCCTCCCACGCGCCGGCGGCCACACCACCCAGCGTGGAGACCAGTTCGGCTGCCGCGGCGGCGTATTCGGCGCTCAGTGACTGCCAGGCTCCCGCGGCGGCAAGCAGCGACCCGGGACCCGGACCGCTGCTGAGCAGCGCCGAATGAACCTCGGGCGGCAGTGCCATCCAGACGGGAGCGGTCATCTCAGCCGCCGCGCGCGATCAGGTAGGTCGACGCGGCCAGCGCGTCGCCGGTGGCGTAGCTGGTGCCGGACTGCGCGACACCCATCCCGGCGCGGCCCAGCTCCTCCACGGCCAGCGCGGCGACCGCGCTGTGCTCGTTACCGGCGGCACTGAACCCGGCGGCCGTCTGCAACGACACCGGGTCGGCTGCCGGCGGCACCACCACGTTCACCACCGGTGCCGCGGCGGCGTGCGCGGCGGCAAGCCGCGCGGTCAGCGCTTCGACCGCCGAACCGGCGGCGGCCAATCCTTCGGGAACCACGCGCAGAGTCATCAGCTATATTCCTTTCCGTTCGTACCGGCAGGCGAAACTCCCTCGGGCACGAGGGGGTCCACCAGTTGCACATAGGTCGCCTCTTCGCTGTCGCCGAGCAGCATCGCCCGGCCCGCCGGCAGCCGGCTGAAGCGCATGCCCCGCAGTTTGCCGCCRTCGGCGGGACTGCCCGACAACATCACGGTAGTCGCCTGTAGATCGTTGAGGCGGCGCAACAATGGCGCGGTCATCACCGCGTGCGCCGATCCACTGGCTCTGGCGGTGACGATGACCCGCAGACCGAGGTCGCCGGCCTCGGCCAGCAGCCCCAGCAACGGGCTCCACGGCCGCTGGCCCGCGTACGGACCGCTCACCGCCGGACCGTCGGGGATCTGATCGACATCGTCGATGATCAGATAGTGGGTCTGCCCCTCGAAGCTCCAGCGGCGCAGGTCCTCCGAGGACAGGCCGGCCGTCGGGCGGCGCTTCTCGATGAGCGCGGACAGGCCCAGCATCGCCGGGGTGATCCGGTCGATGTTCGGCGTGTACTCGTTGTCGGGGAACAGCGGCTCCTCGACCAGGTGCAGGCGCCGGTCGATGACCGTGAAGGCCACCTGATCCGCGGTCGAGTTGTCCCGGATGGTGCGGATCAGATGCCGCAGCAGGGTGGTCTTGCCCGATCTGCTGTCGCCGAACACCATCATCAGCGGGTTGCGCGCGAAGTCGATCGCCACCGGGCGCAGGTCTTCCTCACGCTGCCCGATGACGACCTGCTCCGGGCCCACATAGATCCTGCCGACGGCGGCGGGGGTGAGCTGGGTGGGCAGCAACCGGATCGCGGGGGCGTGCTCGCCGGGATGGCGGGCGTTGATGACCGCGATATCGCGCAGGTCCGGCACCGCGAAGAGGAAGTGTTCGGCGGCCATGGTCAGGCCGCGTCCCGGCTGATCGGCGGGCACACTGTCGGCCGGGCGGGTCAGCGCGCCGACCACCCGGACATTGCTGTCGTGGGAGTCGTTGAGCTTGAGCTCAAGTCGCAGCCCGAGGCCGTCACGCATGGCCAACGGCACTTCGAGCCAGTTCGGCGTGGTGATCACGACGTGGATGCCATAGGACAGCCCGGCATTGACCAGCTCGGTGACCCGGGCCAGCAGCGGGTTGCGGGTGTTGAAGGTGTCGATGTTGTCGCGGCTGAACGCGTACAGGTTGTCGATCACCAGGAAGACCTCGCCGTAGCCGTCCTCGTAACCGCCCGAGCCCGGGCGTGCCCCGGTCTCCTGGCGGGTGCGCAGCAGCTGCTCCAGCTCGGCGAAGGTGCGCCGGATGAGCTCGGGTTCCAGCGGCGTCGCGACGGCGCCCACATGGGCCAGGTCGGCGACTGCGCGCAACTGGCCGCCGCCGTAGTCCAGGCAGTAGAAGCTGACCTCGCCGGGCGCGTGCAGCGCCGCGGCCGACAGCATGAAGGTCTGCAGCGCAGTCGACTTGCCCGATTTCGGTCCGCCGTGGATCAGTAGGTTGCCCGCCGCGGTGCCGGCGTCGAACACCAGCGCGTCGCGGCGCATCTCGAAGGGCTTGTCGATTTCGCCCAGCGGCCAACGCCATGTGCGTTCGCCGATCTCGGTGCGCGCCAACAGGTCGACGAGCGGAATGGCCTCCTCCAGCGGGGGCAGCCACAGCTGCGGTGCGCGCGGGCCGTAGTTGGCCAGCTGGTCGCCGATGGTGGCGATCAGCTTGCGCGGCGGCGGGACGTCCTCGATCTCGCCGGTGACGATGACGGTGTCCGGCGCCGGTTCCACCCAGCCTGCGGTGAACAGCTGCGGTTCTGGCACCGAATGCACGACCACCGAGTGGGCGGTGCGCGGCGGGTCGTAGATGCCGTCGACGTAGGTGCTGCGGAACTTGACCGGGTTCGCACCGGGTGCGGGCACCAGGAAGCCCTCACCCTTGTGCTCGCGGCCCGACTCGATCTGGAAGGCGTCCTCGGTGCCGATGATCTGACGGCTGATCGACGGGCTGGCCACCTTGAGGCCGATGCGGTACGAGGTGTTCTTGTCGATGTCCTTGATGCGTCCGACATCCAGCGTCTGGGACGCGAACAGGATGTGGATGCGGAACGAGCGTCCCTTGCGGGCGACGTAGTCGAACAGCTCCGCGTACTCGGGATGCTCGGCCAGCATCAGGGTGAATTCGTCGGCCACCACGAACAGCGTGGGGATCGGCGCCAGGTCGTGGCCGGCGGCGATCGCCGTCTCGTACTCGGTCACGGAGTTGAAGGCGCTGCCCTGAACGCGGCGCCCGGCCTCTTTCAGCAGTTGCTCACGCCGCGCCACTTCGCCGCGCAGGGTGTCCGCGAAACGGTCTGCCAGTGAACGCTTCTCGGCCATGTTCGAGATGACGGCGACGACCTGCGGGAAGTGCCGGAAGATATCGGCGCCGGCCTCACCCTTGAAGTCGGCGTAGATGACGATCAGCCGTTCCGCGGAATGCGTGGTGAGTAGCGAGAGCAGGATCGACATCAGCGTCTGGGACTTGCCCGATCCGGTCATACCGATCATCAGGCCGTGCGGGCCCATACCGCCCTCGGCCTCGTCCTTGAGGTCGAAGATCAGCGGTTCGCCGGTCGCGGTGACCCCGATGGGCACCCGCAGCTCCTCGTCGCGGTGCCGCGGCGCCCACAGCGCCGCCACGTCGAGTGCGGAGGCGTCCGGGATACCGAACAGCGTGGTGAAGGTCGTCGCGCCGGTGGCTGCCGTACGGGCCTGCTCCGGGTTGGTGTCCCAGCGTGCCAGCCGGCGTGCCAGGTGCGCGGCCTGCGCATCGGAGAATGCGTCCGCGGTGTCGACGTAGGGCTGCCAGCCCCCGGTCTGCCACCGCTCGATCTTGCCGTCGGCAATCTTCAGGATGGGCCGCTCCGGGTCCGAATACTGTTCGCGATGCGGCTCTTTGGCGGACCGGTGGATCAGGGTGACACCTGCTGCGCCGGTGCGGCCGACGACGGCGTCGGGATCGGCGTCGGGATCGTCAAGCAGCACCAGCAGGTGCTTGCCCGAGGCCAGTGCGGCGCCATTGAAGGCGTCACGCTCGTCCAGCACCGGGGCCAGCAGACCGTGCAGGCCGTCGGCGGTGGTGGCCAGGTACCGGGCCGGGCCGACACCGTCGGCCTTGCCGGGAACGTCGGTGTGCGGCAGCCACTTCAGCCAGGACCAGTCCGATGCCTCCAAGTCCGGGGCCGCCAGCGCCACCCCGAGCACCGCCGGGTCATGCCAGGTGACCGCCTGGGCGACCCAGGCGCGCAGGGCGTCCCGGACTTCGTCGGGCTCACCCAGCACGGTGATGCGGGAAACCTTGGCCAGGTCGATCCCGGTCGGTGCGTTACGCACCGTGCGGTGCACATCGAGCAGACCACGAAGGGTGGTGTGCGCCACCGGTTCCAGGTCGATCTCGTCGGCGGCGTCCTTGACTCGCAGCGTGGTGTTCAGCGGCACATCGGTCAGCCCGGTCCGCACCACCAGGAAATCGCTGTCGCGGGGGTCGCGCTCCCACTGCCTGCGGGTGCCGGGCACCGCGGCGAGCAGATCCGGCTCCGGGTGCGACCACTCCAGTGCCGCAAGCTGATCGGCGGCCTGCGCGCGGACGTTGTCCCGCACCACCGACAGGTAGCGCAGGTAGTCGGCGCGTTCGGCATCGACCTCCTCGGTGCGCAGCTTGTTGTCGGATCCGCGGTAGAGCGCGGTCGCGGCGAGCAGCAGCACGAACGGGAAGAACAGCATCGTCGGCGAGATCATCCGCATTCCGGTCGCGAACAGCGCCACGATCATGCCCACGATCAGGATGACGATCAGGTACGGCAGCACCCTGCGCAGCAGCGACGGCGGCACCAGTCGGGGCAGCGACGGCGGCGCCTCGATGGTGATGGTGCCCTTGCGCGCCTCCGGCGCGGGCAGGCGGCGGCGAGCCTCGAAGATCAAGCGACTCATCAGTTTTCTCCCTCGCGGCCGGACGCGACCGCGGACGACACGGCATCGTGCGCGACGAGCGCATCCGCCCTGGAAAGAGTGGGCCCGGCCGCGAACTGGGTGAGCACCGACCACGGCACTGCCAGGGGCGGCGGCGTCAGACCTAGCGCAGTAACGGTTTTGGCATCACCGGAGGCATCCACGCCGTACCGGACGCCGGTGTCGCTGACCCAGAAGGCCGATCCGGCGGGTGGTGCGCCGGCATCGGACCCGACGGATTGCACGAAATAACCGCTACCGGGGGCGAGCGCAACCCGGTTGGCGGTCGATCCGCCGCCGGCGCCGACCAGGTCCACGGTGCGCAACCCGTCGGGCAGTGGCAGCGCGGCACCGGCGAGCAGGCTCAGCGAGCTCTCGGTCGCGTCGGCAGGCTTGGACCAGTAGGCGCAGGTGACCGGCGCCGGACCGGGCTCCACCAGGGTGACCTCATCGGCCGGGTAGGCGTTGGTGTCGATACCCCCGACGACCGGCAGCTTCGCCACGTCGTCGGCACCCAGGCGTGGCGGCTGCTGCAGCCCATAGGAATTGGAGTTCCGCAGGATCGCGGCCAGCACCGGCGACACCTGCTGCAGGCCGTCGGCGTGCACCGCGAAGTAACGGATCGTGTTGTCGGCTTCATAGGCGGCGACGAYGGCTCCGACCGGGGCCGGTACCGGCAGGGCGAAGCGCGGTGGCTCACCCGCGCCGGGCAGCGCCGGGGCGACCAGCGGAGCGGACTCCGGGATGGCGTTGAACAGGCCGGGCGCGATCACGCGCGGTGCGGGGATGTCGGTGCCCAGCCCGAGGGCGTCGGTGACGGCCCGGTTGCCCAGGTCGATGGGGCTGCGTTTGCCATTCCACAGCAGCCAGGTGCCGGAGTGCACGCCGCCGACGTTCTGCACCAGGACCGCGCGGTCATCGGGCAGCGCGGTGGCCCGCTCGCCCTGCTCGTCCGGGGTACCGGCGATCACGGTGACGCCGGTGGCGCTGCCGGTGACGGCGTCGCACACCGTCCAGTCGGCGTCACGAGAGGTGTTCTGCACCATTCGTTCCGGGGCGCCGGGAATGCCGATCAGGTTGCCACGGGCGAACTTGTCGATCTCGCTGCTCTTCACCGTGGTCGGGTTGTCGGCCTGGCCGGCGATCAGCCGGGCCGAGGTGAGGTTGAGCGCCGGGTGCACCACGTCACCGATGCGCACATACAGCGCGGAGGTGTCGCGGTCGGCCAGGATGGTCGAGCTTCCCGCGTCTCCGCCGGGGCGGATCAGGGAGAACACGAAGCAGCCTGCGACGACGGTGACCGATACCAGGGCGCCCACGAGCACCGCGCGGTTCTGGGTGCGCAGCGGGTCGACGAGCATCCGGGTGTCGTGCAGCGCAACGCCGGATGCGATGCGGCGCATGACGAATCGCCAGCCCGAGACCTGGTGACGGGTGACGAAGCCGCGACGGTAGGCGACACGGTCGGGGTTCTCGTTGACCGGTGTGCGCGAGGTGAACTCGCGACGGTCCTCTGGCGTCTCACTCATTTCTGCGGCACCGAAAGCCCGAGCCCGCGCAGCAGCGGGGCGGCCGAGCGGCTCACGTCGTCGGCGGTGATCGCCATCAACTCTTCATCGGTGAAGTCGTCGGAATCTGAGTGGTCCAATCGGTATTCGCGCTCCTCTTCGGAACGCTCGACAAGGTTTCGGACGAACCGGCCGTTGCCCGCGATATCGAGGCTGCGCCGCGCGGTGCCGGTGGCATCCGGGGTGGTGCTGGCGGCCAGATGGGCGAACAGTGCCTCCATCTCGTCGTGGGCGACCTGTTCGAAGACGCTGTCGCGCTTCTCCGCCATCCGGGTCGCCATCTCGACGAGTTCCGGTGCGCTGTAGGACGGGAAGTCGATACTGCGGGTGAAGCGGGATCGCAGACCTTCGTTGGTGTCCAGGAAGCGGTCCAGGTCGGCCCGGTAGCCGGCGACGATGACGACCAACCGGTCGCGGTCGTTCTCCATCCTGGCCAGCAGGGTGTCGATGGCGACCAGGCCGAAGTCGTTCTTGGCGCCGGTGGACACCAGGGCGTACGCCTCGTCGAGGAACAGCACGCCGTCCAGCGCGCTGTCGATGATGGCGTTGGTCTTGGCCTCGGTCTCGCCGATGTGCTGGCCGATGAGGTCGGCACGGTGCACTTCGCGGACCGTCTCCTTCTTCAGAAGTCCGAGCCCGCAGTAGATCTTGGCGACCACCCGGGCGATGGTGGTCTTACCGGTTCCCGGCGGACCGGCGAAGACCAGGTGGTTGGTGCGCTGGGCCACGGTCAGCCCGCGTTCCTGGCGCCGGATCGACATGGCCACCGAACTTTTCAGGCGTGCGACCTGATACTTGACCTCTTCGAGGCCGATGAACTCGGCGAGTTCGGCCTCCGCCTCGATGAGCAGGTGCGCCTTGCGTTCCTTGGCACCCGGGTCGACGAAGTCGGACTCCCCCGGTTCGGTCGCGGGGTCCCACGGATTGCTGCGGGCCTCGATCCGCGCAGCGGTGGTGGTGTCCAGCCCGAATGACTTGTCCGACAATGCCTCTTCCACCCCGGCATGCTCGGGGTTGGCGGCGTACAACTCAGCCAGCACGTCGGCGGCCTCGTCGTCCTCGCCCTGCGCCCGCAGGCACAGCCCCTTCACCAGACCACCGTCGACGGCGGCGACCGGGACGGGACCCTCCGGGTTCTCCAGGTGCGACAGCGCGGGGGCGAACATTCCCAGGTTTGCCAGCGCGATGGCCAGCGTCACCCGGGCGGCGTGGGCGTAGTGCTCGTCGAGCTTGGGGTCGTTGACCACCGGGGTGAGCGTGCGCACCACATCCGACCAGCGCCGGCTGCGGTGATAGAGGGCCACCCGGACCCAGCGCGCCTGCAGCCAGGCGGGACGGCGTGAGATCAGTTCCCCGACAAGCTGATCGGCGTCGGCGAAGTCACCGGCCTCGCCGAGTGTGGCGGCATAGGCCAACACGATATCGTCGCGACTGGTCGCGCGAAACTGCAGGTACAGTCCTGTGTCGTAGGTGAATCCGAGATCCTCGGCGCCCAGGTCGATTTCGCGGGTGAGCGCGCCGAGGGTGCCCAGGGTGCGCCAGATGGTGGTGATGACGCGGCCGGCGTTCTCGCCTGCGCCGGCGGCCGCCAGTCCGATCCAGGCGTCGCACTGTTCGCGGGCGATCCGGGTCAGCTCGGTGAACCCTGACCGCGCGGCGGCCAGGTCCGCGGGCCGCTGCCGGTCGTTGACCGACAGGCCCAGCGATCGACAACAGGTCGCGAACCTGTTCACCACGTCGCGATCGACGCGGGTTCCCCCAACGCTCGAGGTGAGCGTGTCACTGACCGTGTCCATATGTCATTCGCAAAGAAGCACACGCCCCCCTGCCGTCTCCTTTGGTATGGCTAGGCTAACTCCGCCGAAGTTAGCATTGCATTAACTAACCTGTCGAGACGTTCGGGGTCGGCCGGGACCGTGACGGCGCTCACCGCGTGCCACGAATCCAGTGACCGCGGACGGTTAAGGGCAGCCGGCGTGGTTGACCTCGGCTGATGCGATTTTCAGCAAATGGGGCCCGGCGTGGACGTCAGACCAGTGGACGGCCGGTGCGGATGCGCCAGTCCAGATCCTTGAGTAACACATTGAAGGGGAACTGGCGGAGCGCGCCGGGTATCACGTTGTTGACCACGCGCAGCGCCCTCATCAGCCGGTCGAAGCGGCGCTGACGCTTCAGATCCCAGGGCAACCGCATCTCCTCACGGAACCGCTGGGGCAGGAAGCCGGTGGTGATCAGCCCGGCGGTGTCCTCATGCAGTCGCTGCAGGCGGCCGGGCAGTCTCAGTCCGCGCAGCCGGCCCACCGCGATCGGATACAGATATTCGCGGATGGTGTCGTCGATGTGCACCTTGTCCAGCTGTTCCTGCCAGTACTTGTCGAAGGCGGCGCGGTCGGCGGGCCACATCTCGGCGGGAACCTGCAGGGTGGTGCCCAGCGTCATCCCGTCCAGGTAATGCTTGTCGGCGGTCTCGTCGTCCATCTCCCCGACGAACATCCGCTGGATGTCGACCGAACCCTTGTAGAGGCAGGCAGCCACCCACATCTGCAGGTCCTTGTCGAAGGCGTTGTACTGCACGGGGCTCTCCGGGGTGGAGCGCACCTGGGCGTGCGCCGTGTTCACCGCGCGCCGGAAGGCGGCCTTCTGCTGGTCGGTGCCCCGGCCCGCGACGGCCAGGTAGGTGAAGGTGGTGCGGGCGCGCTTGACCGGATGGCGGTCCACGCGACCGCTCTCGACCGTGCTCTCCTGCACGCCGTAACCGACACCGGGGCGGGCCAGCTGCATGACCACGTTCGCCGGACCCGCCAGCAGCGCAACCCCCATGAGCCCGTCATCGACGGTGGCGCCCCAGCGTGGCCGGCGGGCCGGCACGCCGGCGGTCTGGCTGATCGGACGTTCGGTGATCGTCATTGACACCTCTGTGGATGAAAGTGAGAACGAGTGTTTCCTGATATTGCCTCGCCCATCGGACGGGTGTCAAGATGGACGATATGACGCAGCTCCGGCCCTACCGCGGCGTTGCGGCGCCGCAGCGATTGGCCGAGCGGCGCCGCCGCTTCCTGGAAGCCGGCCTGGACCTCCTCGGCGAGACCTACGACGAACTCACGGTGCGGGCCATCTGCCGGCAGTCCGGTATCGCCACCCGCCATTTCTACGAGGCGTTCGCCGATAAGGACGAGTTCGTCGCGGCGCTTTTCGACTCCGTGATCGGCGAGATCGCCAGCACCACCCAGGCGGCGGTCGCCGCGGTGCCACCACCGGAACAGAACCGGGCCGGCATCACCAACCTGGTGCGGACCATCGGCGATGACGCGCGGATCGGAAGGCTGCTGTTCGATCCGCAGTTGTCCAACGCAATTCTGGTGCGCAAGCGGGCCGAGCTGGGCGGGTTCTTCGCCGTGCTGGCCGGCCAGCACGCGCAGACCGTGCTGGCCCGCGAGGACAGCGACGAGATCAAGGCGATCGCGCACTTCATCGTCGGCGGGGTCAACCAGACCATCCACGGGTGGCTCACGGGGGCTATCGCGCTGACCCGCGACGAGCTGATCGAGCTACTGACCGCCTTGCTGAATACGTTCCCCGACCCTCGGCGGGCAGGAGCGTAGCGACCCGGGAAATCGGTCGGCGGGCAGGACCTGGCGAAAACGAGCGGCAGTTCTAGACCACCGCGCGGGGCCGCCGGTCGGCGGCGGTCTTGGGCACCGTGGTGGTGTCGGCCTCGGTGAATTCCTTGATCCAGCAGGCGAACTCCAGGGTGATGCCGTCCGGGTCCTGGAAATAGAAGGAGCGCACGTACACACCCGGATGCAGGGTCGGCGAGGCCTGCCATTCGCTCTCGTCGTGGTTGAGCACCGGCCCGACGCGCACGCCCTTGGCCTTCAGCTTCTCCCGGTACTCGTCGAACTTCTCGGCAGGCACGTGGAAGGCGAGGTGGTTCATGGTGGTCACCGCGCTGGTGATCTCCCCGAGGCCCGGCAGCGCGACCGGCGCGGATACACCGGGGATGCCGTCCGGGGCGTCGGTGAACCAGAAGAAGGCCACGCAATCGCCGTTACCGGCATCGAAGAAGAAGTGCTGCCCCATCCCGCCGGGTAGATCGAGCGACTTGATCAGCGGCATCCCGAGCACGCCGGAGTAGAAGTCGACGGTGCGCTGCATGTCCGAGCACACCAGTGCAACGTGGTTGATACCCCCGAGGGTGAACTCGGAGTTGGGGTTGTCGGGCTTGATCATGGCTCTCCTGGGGCGAGCGGAGCGACGGGGAAAGGCTTGTGCAGCTCTGGCGCAGATCTGAATCTGAATCTAACATCAGATTCAGATTCGATCAACGAACTCCGGGGAAAGGGTTCCGTGACCGCACGGGTAGAGCTGCCCACCGCACGCGGGCGTCAGACACAGGCCGCCATCGACGCGGCAGCACGAACGGTTATCGCGCGCAAGGGAATTCTGGCCACCACCATCGCCGATATCGCCGCCGAGGCGGGCCGTTCCACCGCGTCGTACTACAACTATTACGACTCCAAGGAGGCGATGGTCCGGGAGTGGGCCGTCCGATTCCGCGATGAGGCCCGCGAACGCGCCATGGCCGCCGCCGAACCCGGTCTCACCGATGCCGCGCGCGCACACGCCGCCGCCGCCGCGCACTGGAATACCTATCGGCACCGGCTCGCCGAGATCATCGCCGTTTCGCAATTGGCCACGGTCAACGACGATTTCGCGCAGTACTGGGCCGACATCTGCGCCCTGCCGATCGCCCTGGTCACCAAGATGGTCCAGCGGGCCCAGCGCAAAGGCTGCTGCGCAGGCGATGACGCGCACCTGATCGCCGTCGCCCTGGTGTCGATGCTGAACCAGTTCTGCTACACCCAACTCTCGGGTACCGGAGCCCAGACCGCCGACGACGACGCCTGCGTCGCCACCCTGGCCGCGATCTTTCACCGGACGATCTATCACAAGGAGATTGAGCAGTCATGACGTCGAAAGGCCCGACGCCGGGGGTCACCCGGGAATTCGTCGGAACGGACTCCCCGACCGCGCGCCGCGCCGGCGCCGGCGGGCACCCGTGCCAGGGTCTGTATCACCGCGGGGTCGGCCGCAAACCCAAGGTCGCGGTGATCGCCACGCACTATCAAATCGACTTCTCCGAGCACTATCTCGCCGATTACCTGGCCACCCGCGGGATCGGGTTCCTCGGGTGGAACACCCGCTTCCGGGGTTTCGAGAGCACCTTCCTGCTGGACCATGCGCTGGTCGACATCGGCGTCGGGGTGCGCTGGCTGCGGGAGACACAGGGCATCGAAACCGTGGTGCTGCTGGGCAATTCCGGTGGCGGCTCCCTGATGGCGGCCTATCAGGCCCAGGCTGTGCACCACCACGTCACCCCGCTCGACGGGATGCGCCCGGCGGCGGGTCTCACCGACCTGCCCGCGGCCGACGGCTACGTGGCCAGCGCCGCGCACCCCGGCCGTCCCGATGTGCTCACCGCGTGGATGGACGCCTCGGTCACCGACGAGAATGACGCGCTGGCCACCGATCCCGACCTCGATCTGTTCGGCGCGCGCAACGGCCCGCCCTACTCGAGCGACTTCATCGCCCGCTACCGCGCCGCGCAGATCGCCCGCAACGAGGCCATCACCGACTGGGCGGAGGCCGAGCTCACCCGCGTGCGAGCCGCCGGGTTTTCGGACCGGCCGTTCACCGTGCTGCGCACCTGGGCGGATCCGCGGATGGTCGATCCCGCACTGGAACCGACGAGGCGTCAGGCCAACATGTGTTACGCCGGACCCCCGGTCAAGGCCAACCGGTCCGCCTACGGCATCGCAGCCGCGTGCACGCTGCGCAACTGGATCGGCATGTGGAGCCTGCGGCACGCCCAGACCCGGGCCGAACCTCATCTGGCGCTCATCGACTGCCCGGCGCTGGTCATCAACGCCGACCAGGACACCGGCGTCTACCCCTCGGACGCCCAGCGCATCCATGACGCCCTGGGTAGCGACGACAAGGCGCTGTTGTCGATCGACACCGACCACTACTTCACCACCCCGGGTGCGCGCAGTGAGCAGGCCGATACCATCGCCAAGTGGATCGCGAAACGGTGGCGCTGAGAGTTCTCGCCCACTTCACCCCCGGCCAGAAAGTACTCGATCTCGTTGCCGCAGAATCGGATTGGCTGGACGTTCGGTGGTGCGCCGAGGACGATGACACCACTCTGGAGCGCGAGCTGCCCGACGCCGAGGTGATCTGGCATGTGCTGCGACCGCTGTCGGCCGGCGATCTGGAGCTCGCAGTGAACTGCCGGCTGGTGCACAAGCTGGGCGCCGGGGTGAACACCATCGACGTCGACGCGGCGACACGCTGCGGCATCGCGGTCGCGAACATGCCCGGAGCGAACGCCCCGTCGGTCACCGAGGGCACCCTGCTGCTGATGCTCGCCGCGCTGCGCCGGTTGCCCGTCATGGACCGCGCCACCCGCGAGGGCCGGGGCTGGCCGTCGGATCCGAGTCTCGGTGAGACGGTCCGCGACATCGGCGGGTGCACGGTCGGGCTGGTCGGCTACGGCAATATCGCCAAGCAGGTCGAGACGGTGCTGAGGACGCTGGGCGCGCGGGTGCTGCACACCAGCACCCGCGACGACGGCCACCCCGACTGGCGGCCGCTGCCGGCACTGCTCGCGGGAAGCGACATCGTCTCGCTGCACCTACCACTCACCTCGGCGACCCGGCACCTGATCGACAAGGACGCGATGGCGCTGATGAAACCCGACGCCGTGCTCGTCAACACCGCGCGCGGGCCGATCGTCGACGAGGAAGCACTGGCCGCGGCGCTGCGGGAGGGCCGCCTGGCCGCCGCCGGGCTGGACGTCTTCTCCACCGAACCGGTCGAGCCCGGCAATCCGCTGCTCGGCCTGGACAACGTGGTGCTGACGCCACATGTCACCTGGTACACGGTCGACACCATGCGCCGCTATCTGGAGGTCGCGGTGGACAATTGTCGCCGGTTGCGGGGCGGCCGGGAGTTGGCCAACGTGGTAAACCAAGTCAGCTAGGCCACTGGTGTGGCCCCTGTCACCGCGGGGTACCCTCGAAACCCAACCGACCGGTTAATAGGGAAGTTGCCCCATGGAGGTTAAGCGTGCCCATCGCGATCAACTCTGAACACAATGACCTGGCCGATTCGGTCAAGTCGCTGGTAGCCAAAGTCGCCCCGGCAGATGTCCTGCACGAGGCGCTGGAGACACCGATCTCCAATCCCCCGCCGTACTGGAAGGCCGCCGCCGAGCAGGGCCTGCAGGGCGTGCACCTGTCCGAGGACGTCGGCGGACAGGGCTTCGGCATTCTGGAACTGGCGATCACGCTGGCCGAGTTCGGTTACGGCGCGGTGCCGGGACCCTTCGTCCCGTCGGCCATCGCCAGCGCCCTGATCTCCGCCCACGACGCCGAATCGCCACTCCTCGGCGGCCTGGCGTCCGGTGACACCATCGCCGCCTACGCGATCGACTCCGGCCTGACCGCCACCCGCCAGGGTGACAAGCTCGTCATCCGCGGCGAGGTGCGCGCCGTGCCGGCCGCGGCGCAGGCGTCGCTCCTGGTCCTGCCCGTCTCTATCGAGAGCAGCGAGGAGTGGGTGGCGCTGGACGCCGACGCCCTGGAGGTCGAAGACGTCAAAAGTCTCGACCCGCTGCGCCCGTTGGCGCACGTGCGCGCCAATGCGGTCGAGGTCGGCACCGATCGGGTGCTGTCCAACCTCAGCCGCGACCACGCCAGGGCGCTCATCACCACGCTGCTGTCGGCCGAATGCGTCGGCGTCGCCCGTTGGGCCACGGACACCGCGACCGAGTACGCCAAGATCCGCGAGCAGTTCGGCCGGCCCATCGGTCAGTTCCAGGCCATCAAGCACAAGTGCTCCGGCATGATCGCCGAGACCGAGCGGGCCACCGCCGCGGTCTGGGATGCCAGCCGCGCGATCGACGAATTCCACTCGGGTTCGGCTGGCGGCAGCGAGGATTCGAAGTACGCCTTCGCCGCCGCGGTCGCCGGCACGCTGGCCCCGGTTGCCGCTCAGCACACCGCCCAGGAGTGCATCCAGGTGCACGGTGGTATCGGCTTCACCTGGGAGCACGACACCAACGTCTACTACCGCCGGGCCCTGGTGCTGGCGGCTTCGTTCGGGCGGGCCGCCGATTACCCGCAGCGGGTCGTCGACACCTCGACCGCCAACGGTCTGCGCAAGCTGGACATCGACCTGGACCCCGATACCGAGAAGGTTCGCGAAGAGATCCGCGCCGAGGTGGCCGGCCTGAAAGCCATTGCGCGCGAAGAGCGTAACGCGGCGATCGCCGAGGGCGGCTGGGTGCAGCCGCATCTGCCCAAGCCGTGGGGCCGCGATGCCGCACCGATCGAGCAGATCATCATCTCCCAGGAGTTCTCCAGCGGGCGGGTGGCCCGGCCGCAGATGGGTATCGCCGCCTGGATCATCCCGTCCATCGTCGCCTACGGCACYGATGAGCAGCAGCAGCAGTTCCTGCCGCCCACCTTCCGCGGCGAGATGATCTGGTGCCAGCTGTTCTCCGAGCCGGGCGCCGGCTCCGATCTGGCCAGCCTGACCACCAAGGCCACCAAGGTCGACGGCGGCTGGCGCATCACCGGCCAGAAGATCTGGACCACCGGCGCGCAGTACTCCCAGTGGGGCGCACTGCTGGCCCGGACCGATCCGACTGCGCCGAAACACAATGGCATCACCTATTTCCTGATCGACATGAAGTCGCCCGGCGTGGAGGTGAAGCCGCTGCGCGAGCTCACCGGTGACGCCATGTTCAACACGGTGTTCATCGATGACGTCTTCGTGCCGGACTCGATGGTGCTCGGCGAGGTGGACCGCGGCTGGGAGGTCAGCCGCAACACCCTCACCAACGAGCGGGTGTCGATCGGTAGCGCCGAGCCGCCGTTCCTGGCCAGCCTGGAGCAGTTCGTGGAGTTCGTGCGTGACGGTCAGTTCGACCAGATCGAGCAGAACCACGCGGGCCGGCTGATCGCCGAGGGCTACGCGGCCAAGGTGCTCAACCTGCGCTCGACGCTGCTCACGCTGGCCGGGGGCGATCCGATGCCGGCCGCGGCGATCTCCAAGCTGCTGTCCATGAAGACCGGCCAGGGTTACGCCGAGTTCGGCGTCTCCTCATTCGGCACCGACGGCGCGATCGGCGACAAGGAGCAGGATCCGGGCAAGTGGGCGGAGCGACTGCTGTTCAGCCGGGCCACCACGATCTACGGCGGTACCACCGAGGTGCAGCTCAACATCATCGCCGAGCGTCTGCTCGGCCTGCCCCGCGACCCGTAAACCCTCTGCGCGAGCAGACTCAAATGGCCCCCAAATCAAGCGATTTGGGGGCCATTTGCGACTGCTCGCGGGAAGTACGTCAGGGCAGGATCGCGTCGACGTACCCGCCGTCCACGCGCAGCGCACCACCGGTGGTCGCCGAGGCCAGCGGGGACGCCAGGTAGGTGACCATGTTGGCGATCTCCTCCGGCTCGATCAGCCGCTGCAGCAACGACTGTGGACGGTGCTTGATCATGAACTCGCGCTGCGCCTCGTCCCACGGCACCGACTTGTCCACCAGCTGGTAGACGAAGTCCTCCACACCGGCGGTGTGCGTCGGCCCGGCGATCACCGAGTTCACCGTCACGCCGGTGCCTGCGGCATCCTTGGCGAAGCCGCGGGTCACCGCGAGCAGCGCGGTCTTGGACACCCCGTAGTGGATCATCTCGGCCGGGGTGACGATCGCGGAGTCACTGGCGATCTGAATGGCTCTGCCCCAACCCTTTTCGGTCATCGAGGGCAGGTAGGCACGGATCAGCCGGACCGCCGAGAGCACGTTGACGTCGAAGTAACGCCGCCACTGTTCGTCGGTGACCTCCCGGGCCGGCACCGCCTCGAAGATGCCGAGGTTGTTCACCAGCACATCGACATCGGGGAACTTCTCGACGACGGCGTCCGCACCGGCGGCGTCGGCCACGTCCGCGGCCACGCCGATGGCATCACCGCCGATCGTGGCGACCGCCTCATCGACCCTGGACTGGGTCCGGCCGTTGACAATGACCCGCGCACCGGCCGAGGCCAGCCCCTGCGCGATGGCCAGGCCGAYGCCCTGGGTGGAGCCGGTGACGAGTGCGGTCTTGCCAGATAGGTCGATATTCACGCCGTAGTACTACCCCTACGGCGCCACCACTATTCCCCGGCTAGTCGTCGACGGAGATCTCGCGCAGCTCGCGCTTGAGGATCTTGCCCGTCGGGTTGCGCGGCAGTTCGTCGAGGAAGATGACCTCACG
Source organism: Mycobacterium sp. P4_H6 (assembly GCF_056400845.1). Lineage (NCBI taxonomy): Bacteria > Bacillati > Actinomycetota > Actinomycetes > Mycobacteriales > Mycobacteriaceae > Mycobacterium > Mycobacterium sp. P4_H6. The sequence goes on from NZ_JBFUKN010000035.1 coordinate 54,301, forward strand.
CGGCACCTTGTAGCGGGCCAGGTTGTCCTTCACATAGGCCTTGATGACGTCCTCGTCGACGCTCGCACCCTCCACCTTGACGACGAAGGCACGCAGCCGGTGGCCCCACTCCTTGTCCTCCACGCCCAGCGCGGTGGCCTCGACGACCTCCGGGTGTCCGCTGATGAGGTCTTCGACCTCGGCGGGGAAGACGTTCTCTCCGCCGCACACGATCATCTYGTCATCGCGGCCCGAAACATAGAGCAGTCCGTGCTCGTCGAAGTAGCCCACGTCACCGGAGGACAGCATCCCGTCGATGATCTGTTTACCGCCGCCGCCGGTGTAGCCCTGGAAGGGGAACGTGTTGCGCACGAAGATCCGCCCGACATCGCCCTGCGGGACCTCACCGCCGTTGTCGTCGAGGATCTTCACCGTGATGCCCTTGACCGGCGGGCCGACGGTCGCCGGGTTGATGGACAGATCCTTGGGCCGCGCGATGGTCGCGAACGCGATCTCGGTGGACCCGTACAGGTTGTAAACGATCGGCCCCAGCTCGCGCAGCGCCCGGCCGGCGAGTTCGGCACCCAGCTGTGACCCGGAGACGAAGGCGATCCGCAGGCTCGACAGGTTCGGCTTGGGCTGCATCTTGTCGAGTTCGTCGAGCATGCGCGACAACATCACCGGGACCACCACGATGCCGGTCACCTTGTGCTTCTCGATATCGGCGAACACGGTGGCCGGTTTGAACCGGCGGCGCAGGACCAGGGTGGTGCCCAGCATCATCGCGATGGTGGCGTGCAGGAAGCCCAGTGCGTGGAACATCGGCGCGGGCAGCGAGGTCACCTCGCCGGACTTGAACGGGACGTGGGAGAGCACGCCGCCGATGGGCGCGAGCGACGGCGGCGTGCTGCGGTTGGCGCCCTTCGGGGTGCCGGTGGTGCCGCTGGTCAAGATGATCACCGACGAATGCTTGGTCACCTTGGGGGCGGGCTGCTTGCTGCTGCGCGCGATCAGGTCGGCCAGGGTGTCATCGGTGGAACCCGAGGGCTCATCCTTGTCGGGGTTGGTGGCCAGGGCCCGGAATTTGCCGAGCGCCGGGTCGGCCTGCGACACCGCGGCGGTGTACTCGTCGTCGTAGATGATGATCTGCGCGCCCTCGCGCTCGGAAACCTCTTTGATCTGCGGCCCGGAGAACTCACTGTTGAGCAGGATGATCCGGGCGCCCACCCGGGCCGCTCCGTACACACCGACCAGGAACCAGCGGTGGTTGCGGATCAGCAGCGCGACACCGTCGCCGCCCTTGACGCCCTTGGCGCGCAGCCCGTTGGCCACCGCGTGGGCGGCACGATCCAGCTCCCCGAATGTCATCTCGCCGTCGTCGTCGATGATGGCGACGGCGTCGGGATGGCGACGGGCGTTGAGCGCCGGGATCATCCCGAACTCGCCCCAGCGCCGGATATCGGCGAGCATGGCGGCCATCGCCTGCGGCGACTCGAGCCGCAGGGCTCCCGCCTCGAACATCTTGCGCGCGTAATGCAACTCTGCGGCGCCGCGGCTGAGGTATTGCTGGGCCTTGGCCGCTGCCTGAGCGGGCAGGTCTGTGAGACTGGGCATGAACGCCACAATATGTGACGCGTGTCGAGTCGCGGCAGATAACTACCATGGCCGTATGGGCGCTTCGGCCGGCAGTCGCAGGACGCTGGAGGTCGGCGGGCGCGAGGTCTCCGTCAGCAATTCCGGCAAAGTCATCTTTCCCGGCGCCGACGGGCGGGCCGATGTCACCAAGAGCGACCTCGTCGACTATTACCTGGCCGTTGCCGATGGCGCGCTGCGCGGTGTGCACAACCGGCCGATGATCCTGAAACGGTTCGTCAAGGGCATCAGCGAAGAGGCGATCTTCCAGAAACGTGCCCCCGAGAAGCGTCCGGACTTCATCGACGTGGCCGAGTTGAAGTACGCGTCCGGGACGTCGGCCAAGGAAGCGGTGATCACCGAGACCGCCGGCCTGGTATGGGCGGTCGGTCTGGGCTGCATCGACTTCAACCCGCACCCGGTGCAGGCCCAGGATCTGGAACACCCCGACGAGCTGCGGGTCGATCTGGATCCGATGCCCGGAGTCGACTGGTGCCAGATCCTGGCCGTCGCGGCGGTGGCCCGTGAGGTGCTCGAAGATCACGGCCTGACCCCGTGGCCGAAAACCTCGGGTTCCCGCGGATTCCACATCTACGCGCGAATCCACCCGCATTGGCCGTTCAAACAGGTCCGGCTGGCCGCCGAGACGGTGGCCCGGGAGGTGGAGCGGCGGGTGCCCGACCTTGCCACCGCCCGGTGGTGGAAGGAAGAACGCGGCGCGCGGGTGTTCGTCGATTTCAACCAGAACGCCAAGGACCGCACCGTCGCCTCGGCCTATTCGGTCCGCGCCAAGCCCGACGCCCGGGTGTCCACCCCGCTGTACTGGGACGAGGTCGCCGATTGCCTGCCGGAGGCGTTCACCGTCCGCACCGTGCCGGCCCGTTTCGCCGACATCGGCGATCCATGGGCGGATATGGATGCCCATCCCGGTGATCTGACCGAACTGCTGGAACTCGCCGAGCGGTTGGGGCCCGCGGAGAAACCGCCCGGCAAGAAGAGCGCCGACGGGCGCCGCGCCTCACAGATGCCGTTGATCGAGGTCGCCCGGACCAAGACGCGCGACGAGGCGATGGCGGCGCTGGAGTTGTGGCGGAGCCGCCATGCCGAGGCGTCCGAGCGGCTGGAGCCGGTCGACGTTCTCATCGACGGGATGCGTGGTCCGAGCTCGATTTGGTACCGCGTGCGGATCAATCTGCAGCATGTGCCGGAGGGCATCCGCCCACCCCAGGAGACCTTGATCGCGGACTATTCGCCGTGGGATGGATATTCGGGAAATCAGTTCAAACGCTGACCCTGAAATTTAGGCTACTCGGCGGTACGGTTTACCCGCCGTTTCGGGTAATTAAACTCATCGCCGAAAAGCGTTGCAGCACAACGGCTTACATTTCGCTCAGCGAAACCTTACCCGGCTCTCAGACTATCTTCTTAGCAAAGTCTCAATCACTACTCCCCGGTACCTTAAATTCGGCCGATAACTTCGGTGATATCGAGAACGACAGGTCAGAACCAGAAGGGAGGCAGAACATGACGATCGCATTCCGCTACGGCAACCCGGCGGTCAAGTGCGACGGCGCCGAACTGCGAGCTCAGTGCCGCCACCTCGCGATGGTGGTGACCGTCTCCGGTGTCATCGATGACGACAACTTCGATCGACTCACCCACAAGGTCCGCCGACTGGTCCTCGCGGAGAAGCCGTTCGCACTCGATCTGAGTGACGTGACGTTCCTTTCCGCGCGTGGTGTGTCTCTCCTCTACGCCCTCGATGATGAGTGCGATATCGCCGGAGTCGAGTGGGCGCTCATCGCGAGCCCCGCGGTCCTCGACGTCCTGCGCATGCTCGACGACGCATTCCCCATCACGGTCTCCGTCCCGGAGGCGCTGCACCACTTCGCCGAGGGCACTCTCGCCCGGCGCCGGCTGCTCCCACTCCTGCACAAGACCGCATAACCAGAAAGGCGGAACACATATGCTGCTCGATGTTCGCTGGCTGACCGCTCTGATGGGCCGTCACCGCAAGCCCGCCCGCTAGGGTCCCTACTTTTCCGAGTTGAGCCCTCCCACCGCCAGGTGGGAGGGCTCAACTCGTTTCTGACGACTCCCTTTTCGACGATGTCGCGGTCAGGCCTGCGCCTGCCACCGTCGGTCTCTGCGCTGCTCCAATTCCTCTGGGTCGACCAGTTCCAGCATCGGCCGGCCGGGCACACACATCATCGTCACGGTGAACTTGCTCGCGATGTCGGTGCGGTTGTTGCTGGATGACATCACCACCCGGCTCCCAGAACGCCTCGCCGGCCTTCACCACACGCGGTGACTCACCCTCCAGTTCGAACAGCATCTCGCCCTCGATGACGTACCCGAAGGCGGGCCCGGGGTGCCGGTGTGGCGGCGTTCCGGGGTCACCGGGCGGGAACTCGATGACGACGGTCATCACGTGCGCCCCGGGCGGGATGTCGGGCTGCGTCTCCTGCAGAACGGTCAGCGCCGTCTTCCATGCATCAGACATGTCAGCTCTCCTGTCTCTAGGCGGCAGCCCCGCCGCCATCGGCGTGCAGGGTCAGTCCGGTGACGAAACTCGATGCGCCTGAAGCCAGGAACAGCACCGCCTGTGCGATCTCGGCGGGTTCCGCGGTGCGGCCCAGTGGCAGGGTCCGTCCCAGTTCGTCATTGGTGTCACCCCATTCGGCGACCACCCCTTCGGTGTTCGTCGGTCCAGGTGCCACCGTGTTGACCCGCACACCGCGCGGACCGAACTCGGCGGCCCAGGTGCGGGTCAGTGACTCGACCGCGGCTTTCGAGGCGCTGTACACCGACGCGCCCGGCACCCCCTTGGACGCCACCATCGAGGTGACGTTGATGATGCTGCCGTAGCCGCGGTCCAGCATTCCCGGAACCAATCCGGCCACCAGGAAGTACGTTCCCCGGACGTTGGTGTCGAACGTCGACTCGAAGGAGACCACGTCCTGTTCCACGGTCATGGCGCCGGGGAAGGTGGCGGCGTTGTTCACCAGGATGTCGACCCGTGGATTCTGTTCGACCAGCGCCGCGATCGATGCGAGGTCGGACATGTCGGCTTGAATGAAGCGGACCTTGCCATCGATGGCGGCCGCCGCTGCCTCGCCCCGCTCCCGGTTGCGCCCGGTGATCAGCACCGTGGCTCCCGCGTCGGCCAGCAGTCGCGCACAAGCCAGCCCGATACCGGCCGTGCCGCCGGTCACCAGGGCGGTCTGTCCGGTCAGTTCCTTTGTCATGTCGTGCATCTCCTTTTTCATGCGGAAACCTGTTCGAGCTGAACGCGGCCCATGCCGCGTTCGCGGGCGACGCCGGCCAGGGTGGCGCGCAGTTGAGCGCGGCCGCGGAACACCCGGGACATGACGGTGCCGACGGGGGTGCCCATCACCCGGGCCGTCTCGGCATAGGTCAGTCCCTGCACGTCGGCGTAGTAGAGGGCGATCCGGAAACCCTCCGGAAGTTCGTCGAGCGCGGCCTTGATGTCGGCGTCCGGGAAGACGTCCATCACCGCGGCCTCCGCCGACGGGGTGCTGCGCATCAAGCCGGCGGGCAGGTCCAGATCGGCAACCGACTCGACCGCGTACTCCGCCGGGCGTCGCTGCTTCATCCGGTAGCCGCTGATCCAGCGGTTGTGCATGATGCGAAACAGCCAGGCGTTGAGATTGCTACCGGGCTCAAACCGGCGGAAACCCATGAATGCGTGCATGAGGGCGTCCTGCAGCAGGTCCTCGGCGTCGGCCTCATTGCGGGTCAGCCGGCGGGCACCCCGCATCAACACGGGCCGCAGCGGCGCGGTGTCACGTTCGAAACGCGCGGCCAGCTCGGCATCGGACTCGGTGACGGTGCTGATGAGTTTCACGGTTCCCAGATTTGTCCCTCCCGCCCCCGGGCGGACCCTTGGAAACCCGTAGTCAGCGGTCCGTAGGGCGACGCCGTAGCCGGTGATGGATGACTTCGGGGTGATTGCGCCGTTCTGGCTGTCGGGCGCGTCACACATGGCACGTCATCGACCGGAGGGGGTTCATCATGAGGATCGTCGTGATCGGGGGCACCGGGCTGATCGGGTCACAGGTGGTGCGGGGATTGACCGAACACGGCCACGACGCTTTCGCCGCCGCGCCGTCAACCGGGGTGAACACCATCACCGGCGAGGGGCTCGCCGAGGTACTGGCCGGCGCCGACGTCGTCGTCGATGTGTCGAACTCGCCGTCCTTCGAGGATGAGCCGGCCATGGAGTTCTTCCGGACCGCCACGACCAATCTGCTGGCGGCCGAGGCCGCCGCCGGTGTCGGTCACCATGTGGCGCTGTCGGTGGCGGGGACCGAGAAGCTGGCGCCGCAGAGTGGCTATTTCCGGGCCAAGCTGGCCCAGGAGTCACTCATCCGGGAAGCCGACGTGCCGTTCACCATCGTGCGGGCGACGCAGTTCTTCGAGTTTGTCGCCGGCATCGCCGACGCCGCGACCGACGCCGGCACCGCGCGGCTGGCGCCGGTCTCCTTCCAGCCGATGGCCTCCGCGGATGTGGCCGAGGCGGTCGCCATCGCCGCCACCGGCGACCCGGTCGGGGGCATCGCCGACGTCGCGGGCCCGCAACGTTATCGGCTCGACGAGCTGATCCGGACTGCGCTCACCGCGCATGGTGACAGCCGGTCGGTGGTGGCCGACCCGGGTGCGCGCTACTGGGGCGCCGAACTGCAGGACGACACCCTGGTTCCCGGCGCCGGAGCGACGTTGTTCGGGATCCGGTTCGAGGATTGGCTACTGGAGTCCAGCGCTCATCCCTTGAAGTAGACGATCTGGTGGCTGGTGGCCAGCAGCGTGCCACCGGTCCCCCAGATCTGGGCGGTCTGGTCGAAATGACCGGACGAATACTGTTGTGCGCGTGCGGTCGCCAGCACGTGGTCATCGCCCTGGGCGGCCAGGGTGTCGGTGTCGGCGTGGAAGTACACGGTGATCGACACGGTCCCCGCGGGCAGCAGACGGCCGAGCCGCAGGAAGACCCGCGGGTAGAAGATATCGCACACGGCGGTCAGTGCGGCGAAATCCCATGGCCGGGGCGGATTGTCGCGCACCCACAGGGTGGTCTCCGAGGATGCGGATTCGCCGTCCGCGGGATCCGGGATGGCGCCGGTGACATAGCGCATGTCGTAGTTGCGCATCCAGGTCGGGCCGTTGTCCGGCCCGACGGGCACCTCCGCGGAAGCCGGCACCGCGGGCCTGGCCGGTTCGGTGTCACTCCAGGTGTCCCGCCGGACCCCGAAAACCGCGGTGGCGGTGGTCTTCACCTCGTCGTCCTGGCTGAGCTCGACGAGCCAATGCTGATTGGACCGGTTGGTGCGCACCGCACGGGTGCTGATCTCGAAGTCACCATCCACGATCGGGGCCAGGTAGTTCACCGTCAGGGCCACCGGTTGGCCGTGCACATCGGGCTGCAGTTCGATGGCCCGCAGCAGCGCCGCCGCGGTGATGCCGCCGAACGGGCCGACCATGTTCGCCCATTCGGGCACGGTGCGGCCCCGCAGCAGCCCGTCACCGGCGGGTTCCAGGGCGATTCCATTGTCGAAGGCCGTCATCGGTCTTCCTTCACAGTCGGGCGGTTCGGTCGGTCGACAGCGCTGCCGACCGCCAACCCAAGCTACCTGCGGGCCGCCACGCGCCTCGCGCGGCCACCCCACTGCGGCGCTACTTGAACCGTCCGGCAAAACCGCGCAACGGCAGATCCGCACTGGTGAGCAGGCCGGGCCGCGCCGCGACCACCGACCTGATCGCGTTCAGCGCGGGCAGACCGGTGACGGTCATACCGATCGACGCGAAGCTGGTCGGGTCGGACAGGTCGACGCCGGGCTTCGGGAAGATCATGTGCTTGTTGTAGACGCACGGGTCACCCATGACCTGAGTGATGTAGCAGCCCTTGATATCCCAACTCGGGTCGGTGTGCGGGG
>NZ_JBFUKN010000036.1:0-61105 GCF_056400845.1 Mycobacterium sp. P4_H6
GCGCCGGCCCCCGCCGCCGTGGAAGGCGCCGCGGCAGCCCCCGTGGCCCCGGCCGAGGCCGGCAGCCAGGGCACCCCGTTGCCCGAGGGCGCGGCACCGATCACCACCCCGGTCATCGCACCGCCCGCCGCCTGATCCGCACCGAAAAAGTCCGGCGCCCTGGCCAAAAGCCAAGGCGCCGGACTTTTTCGTCAGGAGATCAGGAGTGCGTGGTCCACCAGTTGTACAGGTGATCCAGCGTCGGCCCCGCCGGACGACCCTGGGTCACCGCGATCATCTGCTGGTCGATATCGGTCCACGCCAGCATCGGATTGTCGTTCTGGATACCGCAGACCAGGGTCCCGCTGACCTCGTGCAGCGACGCGTTGTGCCGCCACGGTCCGGGTGACTGGATCCGTCCCGGGCAGTCCACCACGGTCGACGTCGACGCCAGATCCTCGATGGCGGCATTGAGCGCGGCGGTGTCCAGCAGCAGTGAGTACGTGGCGGACATCGGGCCGCCCGGGTCCCTGTTGACCGTGCAGGCGATGGTCGACATCGCCCCTTCCAACCGGGCCACCGGCTTGCACGCGCCGTCCGGGTAGCCCTTGGGCAGCGCCTTCATCAGCCGCGCGTTGGGATCATCGGCGTCGGCCGAAGCCGATTCCGCCGCTGAGGTTTCCGGTGCCGTGGACCGTTCGGCGGCGGGCTCATCCGGCGCCGACGGGCGCAACAGCAGATACGCCGCCCCGGCACCGATGGCCAGCACGGCGGCGGTGATCCCGACGATCACGCCGATATTCGGTCCGCGCCTCGCCGGCGGGCGCGGGACGACGGGCGGAGGTGAACCACCCGAATTCCATGTGCTCACGCCGCTGCCTCCTCACGTTTCACCGTTACCACGCTAAGCGATGGACAGCGCAATGCCGTCCAGGATGTCGTGCTCACTGACCACGAGTTCGCTCAACCCGGCCCGTTCGGCCAGTACGCGGGTCAGTTCCTGCACGATGATCGCCCCACCCGGGATGACATCGGCCCGGCCCTCGTGCATGGGACCGAGCGCCAGTCGCTGCTCCCCGGTCATCGCGAGGAGCTGCTCGCAGACCGGCAGCAGATCGCTGAAAGCCGTCCGCGACAGATGAATCGCGGCCGGGTCGTAGGCCGGCAGCCGGTGTGCCAGCGCGGCCAGCGTGGTGAAGGTGCCCGCCACGCCCACCCAGGTACGCGCGCCCTCGACCGGCACGACCGCCAGCGCCTCTTCGAGCCGTTCCCGCACCACCGCCCGGGCGGCGCCGATCTCGGCTGCCGTCGGCGGATCCGAATGCAGGCAGCGTTCCTTGATGCGCACGCAGCCGATGTCGGCCGAGAAGGACGCTGTCACCTCGGAGGCGCCCAGCACCAACTCCGTGGAGCCACCGCCGAGGTCGACGACGACGAAAGGCGCTGCGTCGGTGTCCAGTTCACCCACCGCTCCGCGGAACGACAGCTCGGCTTCCTCGGTGCCGGTGATCACCTCCGCGACCGCGCCCGGCGACACCGAACCCAGCAGCCGCGCGGTCATCGCGAAGAACTCGTCACGGTTACCGGCATCTCGGGCCGCCGACGTCGCCACCATGCGGACTGTGCGCACGCCGTGCTCACGCATCAGGTCGACGTAGTCGGACAGTGCGGACTCGGTGCGCGCCAGCGCTTCCGGCGCGAACTCCCCGGTGGCGTCCACACCCTGGCCCAGGCGCACGATGCGCATCTCGCGGTGCACATCCCGCAGCCGCCCGTCCTCGCCGGGTTCGGCGATGAGCAGCCGGATCGAATTGGTCCCGCAGTCGACTGCGCCGACCGTCATGTCCACACCTCGCTGTCCAGGATTCCGGCCATACCGGGTTCGGCGGCCAGCAGGGCGAGCGCCTCATCGCCGAACGGGTTCACCCCCGGCCCCTTGGCCAGTGCGTGCGCCATCACCACGTGCAGGCACTTGACCCGGTCGGGCATACCGCCGCCGGTGAACGTGGTGCCCAGCGATTCGATGGCATCGCGTTCGGCGAGGAAGGACTCGTGGGCGCGCAGATAGGCCGCGGCCAGCTCCGGATCCTCGGCCAGCCGGTCGGTCATCTCCCGCATCAGGCCCGAGGACTCCAACCGGCTCGCCGCGGCGGTCAGCACCGGGTGGGTCAGGTAGTACAGCGTCGGGAACGGGGTGCCGTCGGGAAGTTTGGGTGCCGTCTTCACCACGGCGGGTTCGCCGTTGGGGCACCGGTACGCGATCTCCAGGACGCCGCGCGGCTCACGGCCGAGTTGCTGCGCGACGGCGTCCAGGTCGGCCTGGTCAACCACCGGCGGGCGGGGGGTCAGCAGGGACGTCGACCGATTCGGCAGGCACGGGAGCCGGCGTGATCACCGGCGAAACCCCATGTGGGGCATCGGCAATGGTGTGCCACAGCGAGGTGTACCACGGGTCACCGGATTTCACCTCCGGGGCATCGGGGCCGGTCACCGGGGCCGCGGTGGCACCCGGGGGCAACTGCACCTGATAGGGAATGTCGCCGGGCATCACGAAACCCAGACGTTCGCGGGCCTGGGCCGCGATGAACACCGGGTCGGCGAGCTTGATCTTCTGCTGCTCCAGATCTGCGATCTGCGAACGGAGCTGCGCTTCAACGGTTTTCAACTGATTCATCTCGGTTCGCTGGGCGAAGTAGGTGCGCACCGGGCCCGCGATGGTCAGCGTGAGCACACACACCACCGCGGCCAGGATCGCCGCCCGCCGGGCAGCCGACCCGAAGCGCTGATCGGACTGCTGCTCGGCGGATTCGGCGACCGATTTGCGGATCGCTTCGGCGACGGTGTCCTGGCCGGCATCCGGGGATGCTGCCCCGGTTTCGCGGACCTCGGCCGCTTCCCGCGCCTCGCGGCCCTCCCGGCTCTCGATGGCGCGCGGTTCACGCCGCGACGCCGAACGCGGACGGCCCGCCCCGCCCGCCTTGCCCGGCCGGGGGGCAGGGCCGCGGCGGCGCGGATCGGGCCGTTTCGCGTCGGGCATGGAGCGTTTCTACTGGCTCGCAGGCACGAAACGCGGGAAGGCGAGGTCGCCGGCGTACCGTGCGGCGTCGCCGAGGGCCTCCTCGATGCGCAGCAACTGGTTGTACTTGGCCACCCGCTCGCTGCGGGCCGGCGCACCGGTCTTGATCTGACCGCTGCCCACCGCCACCGCCAGGTCGGCGATGGTGGTGTCCTCGGTCTCACCGGAACGGTGGCTCATCATGGTGCGGTAGCCGCTGTTGTGCGCCAGCGACACGGCATCCAGGGTCTCGGTCAGCGTGCCGATCTGGTTGACCTTCACCAGCAGCGCGTTGGCGGCACCCTTCTCGATGCCCTCCTCCAGGCGCTCGGGGTTGGTGACGAAGAGGTCGTCACCGACCAGCTGCACCCGGTCGCCGATGGCGGCCGTCAGCGCGACCCAGCCGTCCCAGTCGTCCTCGGACAGCGGATCCTCGATGGAGACCAGCGGGTACCCGTCGAGCAGACCGGCGTAGAACTCCGCCATCTGCTCCGCGGTGCGGGTCTCCTTCTCGAACGCGTATCCGGTGCCCTCGGTGTGGAACTCGGTGGCCGCCACGTCGAGCGCCAGCGCGATCTCGGTGCCGAGCTTGAAACCGGCGCCCTCGATGGCGGTGCCGATCAGATCGAGCGCGGCCTTGGTGCCGGGCAGATCAGGCGCGAAACCGCCCTCGTCACCCAGACCGGTGGACAGGCCCTGCTTCTTGAGCACCGACTTGAGCGAGTGGTAGACCTCCGCGCCCCAGCGCAGCGATTCCTTGAAGGTGGCCGCGCCGATCGGGGCGATCATGAACTCCTGGACGTCCACCCCGGTGTCGGCGTGGGCGCCGCCATTGATGATGTTCATCATCGGCACCGGCAGGATGTGGGCGTTGGGTCCGCCGATGTAGCGGAAGAGCGGCAGGCCGGCCGACTCGGCCGCACCGCGGGCCACCGCCAGGGACACGCCCAGGATGGCGTTGGCGCCCAGCCGCGACTTGTCCGGTGTGCCGTCCAGGTCCAGCAGCGCCTGGTCGATCAGCCGCTGGTCGTCGGCGGACAGCCCGATGACCGCCGGGGCGATCTCGTCGAGCACGGCCTCGACGGCCTTCTCCACGCCCTTGCCGCCGTAGCGGCTACCGCCGTCACGCAACTCCACAGCCTCGTGCTCGCCGGTCGAGGCGCCGGAGGGCACTGCGGCCCGGGCGACTGTTCCGTCGATCAGGGCCACCTCGACCTCAACGGTCGGGTTACCGCGCGAATCCAGGATCTCGCGGGCTCCGACCTGTTCGATGATGGGCACGGGCTCCTCCTTGGTGAAGACTGATCTCTTACTGGGTCTTGTGCTCATAAGAGCCTAGAGGTTGCGCGTCGGCGCGGCGTGCTCAGATGGGATGACCGTCGGCGTAAGCGGTGGCCCAGTCCCGGACGCTGCGCGCGTACTGGTTGGACAGGTTGTAGGCGCGCAGCGCCTCCATCCAGCCCCGCGGGGTCGACAAGTCCTTGCCCCGCCAGCACAGATAGCCCGCCGCCGAGAGCGCCGCGTCGTCGAAGTTGTCCGGGCTGATGACGTTGTCGTTGTTGGCGTCCACCCCGTACAGCCGCCAGGTCTCCGGGATGAACTGCATGGGCCCCATCGCCCGGTCCAGGTGCGGATCCCCGTCCAGCGCTCCGTTGTCGGTGTCGAGGATCTGCATGTTGCCCAGCGTGCCGTCGAGCTGCACACCACGGATCGGTGGGCGCACGTCGCCGTTCGGCGCGATGGTGGCCCCCTGATAGGTGCCGTGATGGCTCTCGATCATCCCGATACCGGCCAGCGTCGTCCAGGCCAGATTGCACTTGGGGTTGACCACCTGGGCCACCCGCGCGGCATAGGCGTAGGCCTCCAGGGCCTTGGCCGGGATGCCGATCGCCGGTGCCAGCTCGGCCGCCCAGTCGCTGAGCTGGTCGGCGGGCCGGCCGGTGGCGTTCGTATCGATCTCGGGGACGGCGGCGCCGCGTGGCGGCGGCACACCCTCGGGAATCGGGTCACCGGTCTGGAACGAACAACTGGAGGCCAGCAGCAGCAGCGTCGCGGTCAGCACGGCGGCCACCCGCCACCAACGGAGCCGTCGCGTCACCGCGTTGGGCGCCGGTTCCGGGTCGGAGATCGCTGCGGGAACGGTCGGCGCCGGGCGCGACACACTCCCTATGTCGGACAAGGCTCTCCCTCAAACCACCGGCAATAACAACGACAGATGGGGGCCGATATCCCCCGATCAAGAGTAACGGTGGCGCCGACCGGCATCCCTGAACCGGCGAATCGGAGCCGATGAGCTAGGTATGCCTATCCAACGTAGGTCGAACAGGTACTGTGCTGACATTCACTAGAGGAGGATCGATGGGACGGCATTTCGCCTGGCAGATACCGGTTGTCGCGGCAGCACTCATTCTCAGCGGCTGTTCGAGCAACAGCTCGGACAGCGGCTCGGACGCGTCGACCTCGAGTGCCACGTCGGGCGCGTCGGCGACCAGCTCTGAGGCAGCGGCCCCCAACCCGCTGACCGAGAAGGTCGGCGACGAGTACAAGGCGTATTCGATCGCCCAGGTCGATGAACTAATTGCCGCCGTCAAGGTGTTCACCGACGCGGTCCGCGCTGGTGACGTGAAGGCCGCCCAGGACGCCTACGCGCCGTCCCGTATGCCGTGGGAGCGCATCGAGCCGCTCGCCGAGCTCATTCCGGACGTCGACGGCAAGGTCGACTCCCGCGTGGACGACTTCGCCAACGAAGACGATCCGGCATTCACCGGCTGGCACCGCCTGGAGTACCTGTTGTTCGTCAAGAACACCACCGATGGCGGCGCCCCGTTCGCCGACCAGCTCGACGCCGATATCGCCGGGCTGAAGGACGAGATGGCCAAGCTCGAGGTGCCACCGCTGAAGGTGGCCACCGGAGCCTCCGAGCTCATCGAAGAGGTGTCGTCCGGCAAGATCACCGGTGAAGAAGAGCGGTACTCCAAGACCGACCTGTGGGACTTCGACGCAAACCTGCAGGGTTCACAGGCCGCCGTCGACAAGCTCACGCCGGCCCTTCAGGAGGTCGATCCCGCGCTGCTCGGCAAGATCGACGGCGGCATCACCGAGATCTACGCCACCCTGCAGCCCCTGCGCCAAGGTGACGGCTGGGTGCTCTACTGCACCGAAAACGACCCTTACCCGTCTGACCGGTGCCCGGCCGTCACGGTGACGCCCCAGGTCATCGATACTCTCAAGGCGCAGTTGGCCGGCTTGTCCGAGAATCTGTCGCAGGTCTCGGGAGTACTGAAACTGCAGTGACGCAGGAGTCACCACGTCGCGGGATCTCCCGCCGCGGATTCGTCGCGGGTGCCCTCGGTACCGGCGCCGCGGTGGGAGCGGGCGCGCTCGCGGGCTGTTCCTCGGACAGTGCGTCGCCCGGGGTCACCGCCACCGAACGGTTCATCGAATTCGAGGGCCCGCACCAGGCCGGGATCACCGCGCTGCCCATCCCCGAACAGGGGCTGATCGCATCGTTCAACGTGCACGCCCGCAACCGCGCCGAACTGACCTCGACGCTGCGCGAGCTCACCGACGAGATCCGCGGCCTGATGGCCGGAAAGCCGCCCGAGACAAGGGATCCCGCCTATCCACCGATGGACTCCGGGATCCTCGGCGAGAAGCCGCCCGCCGACAATCTGTCCATTGTGGTCGGTGTCGGGGCATCCCTGTTCGACGGCCGCTTCGGGTTGGCCGATCGCAAACCCCGCGAGCTGGTCACCATGCCGTTCCTGGCCAATGACCGGCTGGATCCCAAGCTGTCGCACGGCGACATCTCCATCATCTTCGAGTCCGGCCACAACGACACGATGCAGTTCGCGTTGCGGCAGTTGATGCGTCGCACCCGCAGCGATCTGGTGTTGCGCTGGATGATCGACGGCTACGCCCGGGGCATCGGCGCCGGGCGCGCCGCCGTCAGCTCGAACAAAGACGCCGCCACCCCGCGAAACCTGCTGGGGTTCAAGGACGGTACCTCCAATCTTGACGTGGCCGACGACGCCGTGATGAATCGCCATGTGTGGGTGGGTGCCGACGACGACGAGCCCGACTGGGCCGTCGGCGGGACCTATCAGGCCGTGCGCATCATCCGGAACTTCGTCGAGTTCTGGGACCGTACCCAGCTCATCGAGCAGGAGGCACTGATCGGCCGGGCCAAGGTCAGCGGCGCACCGCTCGGCATGACCGGCGAGTTCGACGACCCGGACTTCCCGGCGGACCCGGACGGCGCTCGGATCAAGCTGAACGCGCACATCCGGCTGGCCAACCCGCGCACCCCGGAAACCGAAGAGAACCTCATCCTGCGCCGCGGCTTCAACTACTCGCGCGGTTTCGACGGCGCCGGCCGCCTCGATCAGGGCCTGGCGTTCGTCGCCTACCAGCGCAGCCTGCAGAAAGGCTTCCTGACCGTGCAGGAACGGCTCAAGGGCGAGCCGCTGGAGGAGTACATCATGCCCGTGGGCGGCGGGTTCTTCTTCGTGCTGCCCGGGGTGACGGGCCACGACCGGTTCCTCGGCGACCGGCTCGTCGACTACTAGTCGTAGTAGAGTCCCGCTCGTGACCACGCCGGCAAGACGCGCGCACCGGCTGCGCGCTGGGCTGGTCGGTGTCAGCGCAGCGGCCGGCACCACCGGTGCGCACGCCGCCGCGTCGGGCGTGTTCCCGCACGGCGCCGCCCTGGTCGCGGCGCTGCTGGTGTGCGCCACCTCGGGTGCGGCCGCGGCCGGCATCCGGCTGCAGAACCGGCACGCCCAACTGCTCGCACTGATCGCGGCCCTGGGTGCCGCGCAGTTGCTCGGTCACCTCACCCTGGCGTTGGCCGGCGGCCATCACGGTGGGGGCGGTCTGGGCCTGAGCCCCGCTATGTTCGCGGCCCACGCCGGGGCGGCGGTGGTGCTCGGTATCGCCATCGGCGCCGTCGAGCACCTGTACCTGGTGTGCTCATCGGTGCTGCGCTGGCTGCGGCTCTTCGCGACCGTCAGCCCGCGCCCGGCGCCTCCGCGCACCCGGCGCCGTACCAACAACGTTGTCGCACAGTCACTTCTGTGGCGTACCGGGCTGGGCATGCGCGCCCCGCCGATGGGTGGCGTCGCGACCGCATAGCGGTCGCTCCTGTCACGATGCCGCGCTCCTCCGGTCGCGGCCGTCCGCACGCCTGCTTCATCGGGCGCTGCGTCCCACCCATCGCTTCTGCTGAAGGCAGCTTTCATGACCCAATCCGGCGACACCGTCGAATCCACGTCCACCACCGACCCAGGACCACCGCGGCGCAGTTGGCGCCCCCTGGTGGTGCGCCTGCACTTCTACGCGGGTGTGCTGATCGCCCCGTTCATCCTGATCGCCGCGCTCACCGGCGGCCTGTACGCGATGGCCCCGTCCATCGAACGCGTCGTCTACGGCGACATCCTGACCGTGCCGGAATCCGGCCAGCCCATCGCGCTGGACGACCAGGCCGCCGCCGCGCAGAACGCCTTCCCGGCGTTGACCATGACCGGCATGCGCCCGGCCGCCGATCCGGGTGACTCCACCCGGGTGTACTTCGCCGACCCCTCCCTCGACGAGGAACTGCAGCGTGCGGTCTTCGTCGACCCGTACACCGGGCGGGTGCTCGGCGACGAGGCGAGCTGGCTGGGTTACCTGCCGGTGAGCACCTGGCTGGACGGCTTCCACCGGCACCTCAACCTCGGCGAACCGGGCCGCGTCTACAGCGAGCTCGCGGCCTCCTGGCTGTGGGTGGTCGCCCTCGGCGGTGTGGTGCTGTGGCTGACCAAGGCGGCCGCCGAGCGTCGCCGCAACCGGCCCGGCCGCGTGCTGCGCCTCGATCGCAGCCTCAAGGGCCGTGCCCGCACCATGAACTGGCATGGCACCACCGGTGTGTGGCTGCTCGCGGCACTGCTGTTCCTGTCCGCCACCGGCATCACCTGGTCGACGTACGCCGGGGAGCACGTCACCGAACTGCGGTCGGCGATGAACTGGAAGCGTCCGGCGCTGGACACCGCCCTGACGCCGGCGGCGGCCGTGGTGCCCGACGAACACGCCGGCCACACCGGGCACACGGCACCGGTGAGCGGGTCCGGACCTGTCGATTTCGATGCGGTGCTTCGCGCCGCGGCCGGCGCGGGTGTGCGCCTGCCGCTGGAGGTGACGCTGCCCGCCGAACCCGGACAGGGCATCGGCGTTGCCGAGATCGAGAAGCCCTACCGGCTGACCACGAACGCCGCCTCGGTGGATCCGGCGACCAACACGGTGACCAGCGAAATCGATTACTGGCGTGACTATTCGGTGGTCGCCATGCTCGCCGACTGGGGTATCCGCGGGCACATGGGTCTGCTGTTCGGCCTGCTGAACCAGCTGCTACTGCTCGGTATCGCGGTCGCGCTGGTCGCGGTGATCGTCGGTGGATACCGAATGTGGTGGCAGCGCCGCCCGACCCGCGGATCAGCGTGGGCGGTCGGCCGCCCACCGGTGCGGGGCGGCCTGCGGCGGCTGTCCCCTGTCACGATCGGTGTGCTGACGGTGGCCGCGGTGGCGGTCGGCTGGTTCCTTCCGCTGCTTGGAATCTCGTTGGCCGCCTTCGTGGTGCTGGACCTCGCCATCGGTGCGGCCAAGCGGCGCAAGGAGCTTTCCGATGCGTAGGTTTCTGATCGCTCTGGTCGTCGCGCTGCTGGCCACCGGTTGCACCTCGCCCACCGCGGAGCACTCCGACCACGCGATGGCCTCCGAGGTGGTGCTCGAAGAGCAGTGGGCGTCGGCCGGCGACGGCGAGATGGCCGCGGTGTTCGGCACGCTGGTCAACCACGGGCACCACGAGGCCCGCATCGTGTCCGGCAGCTCGCCGGCGGCGGGTCACGTCGAGGTGCATGAGGTCGCCGGCGAGGCCGGTACGAAAACCATGCGCCCCAAGGAAGGTGGGATCGTGCTGCCGGCCGGCGGGAGCCACGAACTGGCGCCGGGCGGTGATCATCTGATGCTGATGGATCTCACCGCACCGCTGTCGGCGGGCTCCGATATCGCACTCACGGTGCAGTTCGAGGACGGTTCCACGCTGCCGGTCACCGTGCAGGTGCGGGACTTCGCCGGGGCCAACGAGGAATACCAGCCCGGGCACAACGGCCATGGTTGATGTCAACCGGCGGCGCCTCCTCACCGGGGGCGCCGCCGCGCTGGCCGCCGGCGCCGCCCTCACCCAATGCGGGGCCGCGCAATCCGCCACCCCGGCAGCCGACGGTTTCGGCGGTAACGCCGAGCCGTTTTACGGCATGCACCAGGGCGGCATCACCACCGCGCCGCAGGCCCACGCGCTGTTCGTCGCACTCGATCTGACGCCGGATGCCGGGCGCAGCGCCCGCGCGACGCTGGCCGCGGTGCTCAAGCTGTGGTCGGCGGACGCGGCCAGGCTCACCCAGGGCCGACCTGCCCTMGCCGATACCGAACCCGAACTGGCCGCACGTCCGGCACGACTGACCGTCAGCGTCGGGTTGGGCCCCGCACTGTTCGACGGCATCGGACTGGCGCACCGGCGGCCGCCGACCGCCATCGCGATGCCCGCGTTCCGGACCGACCGGCTCGACCCGGCGTTCTGCGGCGGCGACGTGCTGCTGCAGATCTGCGCCGACGACCCGATGGTCGTCGCGCATACCAGCCGGGTGTTGCTGAAGAACGTGCGGGCGATGACGCGGCAACGCTGGCGTCAGAACGGTTTCCGGCATGCGCATGGTGCCGACGGATCGGGCCGCACCATGCGCAACCTGATGGGGCAGGTGGACGGCACCGCGAACCTCCGGGATGCCGGAGAGTTCGACCGGTTCATCTGGGACGAGGGCGCCGGGCAGCCGTGGTTCGCCGGGGGCACCATCCTGGTGCTGCGCCGGATCCGCGCCGAGATGGACACCTGGGACGAACTCGACCGGGCCAGCAAGGAATTCGCGGTGGGCCGACGTCTGGACACCGGCGCCCCGCTGACCGGGACACGTGAGGACGACGTGCCCGATCTGGACGCGCAGGTGGGCGGCATCCCGGTCATTCCGCCCAATTCGCATATCGCGCTGGCACGTCACCACAATGACGACGAGCGGTTCCTGCGGCGGCCCTACAACTACGACGATCCCCCACCCGCCGGGGTGACCACCGACAGCGGGCTGATCTTCGCGAGCTATTTGAGGGACCCGGCGCGCCAGTTCATCCCGGTGCAGCAGCGATTGGCCGACGCGGACGCGATGAACCAGTGGATCACCACGGTGGGGTCGGCGACGTTCGCGATGCTGCCGGGTGTGGCCGAGGGCGACTGGTTGGGGCAGACCCTACTGTCATGACCGCCGAAACTGTATTCCAGAGGGCAAAGTTCGAGAGCCCGCCGTCTGGAATACAGTTTCGGCGAAGAGGGTTCAGCCGGGCCAGTGGGCGCGCCATTCGTCGGCGCCGATCGGATCTGACGGCGCCTCCCCGATGGCGTCGCCGCCGCGGGCGGCCTCGATGGCCTGCTCGGTGCGGCGGACCGTGTCGATGAACTCCAGTGTGGCTGTGCGCAGGGTGTTCTCGGCGTCGGAGTCCACCCCGATCCGCACCTCGCGCAGCGCATCGGGGATCAATTCGTCGGGGATCCCCGCTCCGGCGCAGCGTTCGAGCACCTTCTGCGTCAGCGCCAGCGCGGGCTGTCCGGTCGGGACATCGTCCATGCAGGAGTCGCGCACCTTCTCGTTGCGCTTGCGTTCCTCCCACTGGGCGAGCTGCTCCTCCAGTGACACCGAGTCACCGGCGAGCACCCCGGCCGCCCGGTTGCCCAGTTTGCGGACCAGCGCGTCAGCGACATCGTCGATGCCGAACGGGTGAGCCGGCGCGTCCTCGGCGATGCGGGAGTGAAAAAGCACTTGCAGCAACACATCTCCGAGTTCCTCGCGCAGTTCCTCGGCGTCGCCGCCGCGCACCGCGTCGAACAGCTCGTAGGTCTCCTCCAGCAGGTAGCGCCGCAGCGAATCGTGGGTCTGCTCGCTCTCCCACGGGCCGTCGGTGCGCAGCTTGTCCATGATCGCGACCGCGTCGACCAGCCGCTCGCCGGCCTGCGGGCCGGGCGCCGCGATCAGCTGCTCCCCCGCCGCCAGCCGGGCCTTCACACTGGGATGGTCGGGATCCGAGGACAGCAGCACCGGGGCCGGTTCGCCGGCGTAGTCCGGGCGCGCCGAGGGCAGCGACCACGGCACCTTGATCGGCATCTCCTCGGTGTACTGCACGTCACCGGCGAGCAGGCCGACGGCTTCCACCGGCACCTGGGAAGGCCGGCGCGGGTCGACCAGGACGACTGTCATTGCGCACCTCCCATAGCGGTGATGTCGACCTCATTGGCCGGTCGACCGTCCAGGGCCAGCAGAAGACCCGCAACCGCTTGCAGCAGTTCGAGGTCGCGGATACGCGGGGCGCCCACCCCGGTGCCTGCCCGCGGAATCGGGATCTGCACCGTCGACGTCGTCGCCCGGTAGGCCGACCCCGGGTAGACCCGCTTGAGCCGCATCTGACCGGAGTCCAGCAGCGTCAACGGTGCGACCTTGATGGTGGCATCGGAGATCGTCGCCACCTCGGTGACCCCGTATTCGCGGCACAGCAGCCGCAGCCGCGCCACCGCGATCAGGCGTTGTGCCGGCTCGGGCAGCGGACCGTAGCGGTCGACGAGTTCCTCGATGACGCGGTCCACCCCGGCCGCGTCGGAGGCCGCGGCCAGCCTGCGGTAGGCCTCCAGCCGCAGCCGGTCGCTGCCGATGTAATCCGGCGGGAAGTGGGCGTCGACCGGCAGGTCGATGCGCACATCCTTGGGTTCCTCGACGGTGCTGACGGTCTTGCCGTCCACGGCGGCGCGGTAGGCCTCGACGGCCTCACCCACCAGCCGCACGTACAGATCGAACCCGACGCCGGCGACGTGGCCGGACTGTTCGACACCCAGCACGTTGCCCGCGCCGCGAATCTCCAAGTCCTTCATGGCCACTGCCATACCAGCGCCGAGTTCGTTGTTCTGGGCGATGGTGGCCAGCCGGTCATGGGCGGTCTCGGTCAGCGGCACCTCCGGCGGATACAGGAAGTACGCGTACCCGCGCTCGCGGCTCCGGCCAACCCGGCCGCGCAGCTGGTGCAGCTGCGACAGACCGAAGGTGTCGGCGCGCTCCACGATCAGGGTGTTGGCGTTCGAGATGTCCAGGCCGGTCTCCACGATGGTGGTGCAGACCAGGATGTCGTAGTCACGATTCCAGAAGCCCTCGACGGTCTTCTCCAGGGTCTCCTCGGCCATCTGGCCGTGTGCCACCACCACGCGCGCCTCCGGCACCATGGCCTGTACCCGTGCGGCGGCCTGATCGATCGACTTGACCCGGTTGTGGATGTAGAACGCCTGCCCGTCGCGCAGCAGTTCGCGGCGCAGCGCCGCGGCGACCTGCTTGTCGTCGTGCGGGCCGACGTAGGTGAGCACCGGGAACCGTTCCTCGGGCGGCGTCAGGATGGTCGACATCTCGCGGATGCCGGCCAGGCTCATCTCGAGGGTGCGCGGAATCGGGGTGGCGCTCATGGTCAGGACGTCGACGTGGGTCCGCAGGCTCTTGATGTGTTCCTTGTGCTCGACACCGAAACGCTGTTCCTCGTCGACGATCACCAGCCCGAGGTCCTTCCAGCGCACCGCGGTCTGCAGCAGCCGGTGCGTGCCGATGACGATGTCCACCGAACCGTCGGCCATCCCCTCCAGGGTGGCCTTCGAGTCGGCCCCATCGGTGAACCGGGACAGCCCCTTCACGGTGACCGGGAAGCCCGCGGTGCGGGCGGTGAAGGTCTGCAGATGCTGGTCGGCCAGCAGTGTCGTCGGCACCAGCACCGCCACCTGCTTACCGTCCTGCACGGCCTTGAATGCTGCGCGGACCGCGATCTCGGTCTTGCCGTAGCCGACGTCACCGCAGATCACCCGGTCCATCGGGACCGGCTTCTCCATATCGGCCTTGACCTCGGTGATGGCGGTCAGCTGGTCCATGGTCTCGGTGAAGCCGAACGCATCCTCCATCTCGGCCTGCCACGGGGTGTCCGGCCCGAACGCGTGGCCCGGGGCGGCCTGGCGTTTGGCGTACAGCGACACCAGCTCACCGGCGATCTCCCGAACAGCCTTGCGCGCCTTGGTTTTCGTGTTGGTCCAGTCGCTGCCGCCGAGGCGGCTCAGGGTGGGCGCCTGGCCGCCGACATACCGGGACAGCTGGTCCAGGGAGTCCATCGGCACGTACAGCTTGTCGGTACCACCGCCCCGCTTGGACGACGCGTATTCCAGCACCAGGTATTCGCGGCGCGCGCCGCCGATCACCCGTTCGGTCATCTCGACGAACTTGCCGATGCCGTGTTGATCGTGCACCACCAGATCGCCTGCGGCCAGCGCCAGCGGGTCGACGACGTTGCGGCGTTTGGCGGCAAGCCTTTTCCCGTCGGTGGCCGCGACCCGGTTACCGGTGAGGTCGGTCTCGGTGATGATGACCAGGTTGGCCCCGGGGATCACCAGCCCGTCGTGCAGCGGTCCCTTGAGCACGCCGACCACGCCGGCCGCGGGCTGCGCGCCGGGCTCCAGAAGCGCTGCCGGCGTGTCGGATTCACCGAGCTGTTCGACGACGCGGTGCGCGGTACCGGTGCCCGGCGTCACCACCACGCCGTACCCACCGGTGAGGACATGCGCGCGCAGCATGGCGAAGATCTCCTCGACCGCGTTTTGGCTGCGCGCCGAGGGAGCGGGCCGGATATCGAGTTCCAGCGCCGATTCGTCGTTGAGCTGGCTCAGCGTCCACCAGCGGCCGGCCGCGGCCCGCACCTCGTCGAGTTCGCGGAAACCGGAACCGCCGAGCGCTTCGATATCGACCGGTGCGGCCCCGCCGATGGCAGCGACCGACCAGGACGCCTCCAGGAACTCCCGGCCGGTGCGGATCAGGTCGGCGGCGCGCGAGCGCACCTTCTCCGGGTCGCACACCAGCACCGGCGTGCCCTCGGGCAGGTGCGTGGTGAGCAGGGTCAGCGCGTCGGGCTGCAGCACCGGCAGCAGCGCCTCCATCCCGTCGACCGGAATGCCCTCGGCGAGCTTGGCCAGCATGTCGCCGACGCCGCCGGCGACGGTGTTGTCGGTCTGCGGGCCGGCGTCGACGAGTTGACCCGCGCGTTCCTTGACCGCATCGCTGAGCAGGATCTCCCGGCACGGAACGGCCACCAGGTGATTGATCTCGATCTCGGTGATGGACCGCTGATCGGCCACCGAGAACATCCGCATCTCGCTGACCTCGTCACCCCAGAACTCGACGCGCACAGGGTGTTCGGCGGTCGGCGGGAAGATGTCGAGGATGCCGCCGCGGACCGCGAACTCGCCGCGCTTGGCCACCATGTCCACCCGGGTGTAGGCCAGCTCGACCAGCCGGGCGATGGTGGCATCGAAATCGGAATCGGCCCCGACGGCGAGCGTCACCGGTTCGATGTCACCGAGGTCGATCACCATCGGCTGTAGCAGCGAGCGGGTGGTGGTGACGACGACCCGCAGCGGTGGCCCCAGGTGTTCGTCCTCGGGATGCGCGAGCCTGCGCAGCAGCATCATCCGGGCGCCGACCGTCTCCACGCCGGGTGAGAGCCGCTCGTGGGGCAGCGTCTCCCAGGACGGGAACAGCGCGACGGCGTCGCCGAAGACGGCCTGCAGTTCGGCGGTCAGGTCGTCGGCCTCGCGGCCGGTGGCGGTCACCACCAGCAGCGGGCCGGTGCGCGCCAGCGCGGCGGCGGCGAACAGCCGCGCGCTGGCCGGCCCGACCATCGCCAGCGAGTCCGGACGGGTCTGTGCGCGGTCGATCAGATCGGTGAAGGTGGGCGAGCTGAGCGCCAGGTCGACGAGCCCCGCGATCGAGTTTTGGACATGCGTGTGCCCCGGTGCGGTCATGATGGCTCCATCCTAGGCGGCACCCTTCAGTGACGAATCTCGCGCCGGAATACCCGGAATTTTGGTGACCGAACGGTGGCCGCCACGGTGTTAACGTGCTGGCAGGCATTCATGGGGGCGGGGGCGACATGACCGGGGTGACGCGGTGACGGTCACGATTCCCCAGGTCACCGCCAGTAATCCCGCGACACTGTCCGACGCCGCGGCGCAGCTGCAGGCCAAGATCGCCCAGCTGGACACCTCGATCGACACCCAGCGGCGCACGCTGGCCGGGCTGGCCGCCGGCTGGGACGGCGACGCGTCCGCGGCCGCCGTGGCCGACGCCCGGAAGACCCTGGAACGGCTCACCGAACTGCGGCAGCAGTTGCAGACGATTCAGACCACGCTGAGCACCGGCGGTACCAATCTCACCCCGCTGCGCCAGGCCGTCGTCGACGTCACCCAGCAGGCCGTCGCCCTGGGCGCCACCGTCGGCGCCGACGGCACCGTCACCCCGTCCGGCAGTGGCGGCCCGATGACCCCGCAGGTCGCCGCCGCGTACAGCACCGTGCTGAAAACGCTGCTGCAGCAGTTCGACGCCGTCGACCAGGCCACCGCCGATGCCGTCACGAACGCCGCCCCGCTGAACGCTCCCGGCGGCGAGCTGCCCGCCGAACCGCCCCCCGCACCCGATATCGAGGAGCTGAAACCACCCGAGGGCGCCACCGACACCGAGGTGAACCAGTGGTGGGACGGGCTCAGCCCCGAGGAACAGCAGCGCCTCATCGCCGAGAAGCCGGAGTGGATCGGCAACCTCGACGGGGTGCCCGGCACGGCACGCGATCTGGCGAACCGGAACCGGCTGGAGACGCTGCGCCGGGACCCGAACCTCACCGACCAGGAGCGCGCGACGATCGCCGAGATCGACGCCGCCCTCGCCAAGCAGGGCACCCGTCAGCTCCTGGTGGTGGATTTCGACGGCGATCACCCGAAGGTGGCGCTGGCGATCGGCAATGTCGACACCGCCGATCACGTCAGCGTGTACGTGCCCGGCACCGGCTCCATCCCGTGGGACAACCCGACCGACGGCAACGACCTGCCGGCCTACATCGAGCAGTCGGAATGGCTGAAGACCGAGACCGAGCGGGTGCTGCTGGACGCGGGCAAGACCGACGAGACCGTGGCGACCGTCGCCTGGCTGGGCTACGAGCCGCCGTCCAACGTCCTGCAGGCCACCCGCCCGCACTACGCGGACGACAACGCCCCCGAGCTCGCCTCGTTCATCAACGGCATCGACAGTTCACGCGACACGGACCCACATCTGACGGTGCTCGGGCACTCCTACGGGTCCACCCTGGCCAGCGAGGCGCTGCAACGCGGCACCGCCGCCGATGACGTGGTGTTCATGGGATCGCCGGGACTGGAGACCGACCCGCAGCAGTACCGGGTGCCGACATCGGTTCAGGATCTGCACCTGTCCGAAGGGCACGTCTACGTCCAGCACGCCAAAGACGACCTGGTGGCCAATGCGCGCATCTTCGGCCAGACGATCCCCTCGGACCTGGTCGGCTTCACCGACCTGTCCACCAATGCCGAGACCACCGCGCTGGGCCCGCGCGACGAATCGACGGGCCACAGCAGGTATTCGTTCGTCGACACCACCGCCCTCTACAACCAGGCGGTGGTGGTGGCCGGACTGGGACAAGACGACCGCTACGTGAAGGTGGAGCCGTGATGGGACGACTGATACTCGCGCTGGCGATGGTGCTCGCGCTGGCGGGGTGCGGCCATATGTTTGACACCATGCCCCCGGTCACAGGCGAAGGCGATCACGGCTACGGCACGCCCGAGGAACTCGGCACCCTGCTGGAGCGTCGCGACGCCGAACAGGTCATCGCCGACCGCGACCGGATGATCGGCGAGATCACCACCGCGCTCGCCGATGTCGTGCCCGGCGCACGGTGGCTGCCGCACGGCGAACCGCATTCCTCGGTGTGCGGTGACTTCGGGTCCACCGACGGCAGCATCTACTTCAGCCCGCATTACGTGTCGAAGGTGCCCGTGCCCGCCGCGCTGTGGGATCAGGCCTCCCGGACCGTCATCGACATCGCCGCGAAGTTCGGCTACACCGATGTCGTCAGCCGCACCGAGAACGCCACCGACGATGTCGCCAAGGATCTGACCATCCGGGACGCCGACAACGGCCGGCTCGCGTTCGGATCGATGCAGGCGTCCACCATGTACGTCGGTACCGGGTGTTACCTGACCGCCGAGCAGAAGCAGCAGGCCCGCTAGTCCTCGAGCTTGGGATCCGGCTCCAGATGCGTCAGCCCGTTCCAGCACAGGTTGACCACGTGCGCGGCCACGACCTCCTTGGGCGGCTCACGCACATCGAGCCACCACTGCGCCGTCATCGACACCGACCCGACCAGCGCCTGGGCGTACAGCGGCGCCAGATCCGGATCCAGACCGCGCCGGGAGAAGTCCCCGGCCAGGATGGAGGCCACCTGGTTGACAGCGTCGTTGAGCAGCGTCGCGTAGGTGCCCTCGGTGATGGCCGCCGGGGAGTCGCGGATGAGGATGCGGAACCCGTCGGTGTGTTCCTCGACGTAGGTCAGCAGGGCCAGCGCCACCAGCTCGACGCGCACCCGGGACCGGTTGTTGGTCAGCGAGGCGGTGATCCGGTCCAGCAGGGTGGACATCTCGCGGTCGACGACGACCGCGTAGAGGCCCTCCTTGCCGCCGAAATGCTCGTAGACGACGGGTTTGGACACGTTGGCGCGCTGCGCGATCTCCTCCACCGAGGTGCCGTCATAGCCGCGTTCGGCGAACAGGGACCTGGCTATCGCGATGAGCTGTTGACGACGTTCGCTGCCGGTCATCCGGGCGCGGGGCGCACGAGTCTCTTTATCAGGTGCAGCCACACCGAGGAGCCTATAGCTTTCGACTAGAGTCTCGGGTTGATCAGTCCGTCGTGGTGTAATCGGCAGCACCTCTGATTTTGGTTCAGATAGTTCAGGTTCGAGTCCTGGCGACGGAGCAACCCTGCCGTGAGCGACCCCGAACTGACCGCGTCGCCGGAGGAGAAATCCGTGTCAACCACCGAAACCGCCGTGATCGTGCTGGCCGCCGGCGCGGGCACCCGGATGCGCTCGGCCACCCCCAAGGTGCTGCACCCCCTCGGCGGGCGCAGCATGCTGGCCCACGTCCTGCACGCGCTGAACGCGCTCACCCCCACCCACATCGTGGTGGTGGTCGGGCACGGCCGCGACCAGGTCAACGACGAGGTGACCCGGGTGGCCGCCCGCACCAACAGCCGGATCAGCACCGTGGTGCAGGACGAACAACTCGGGACCGGGCACGCCGTCAGCGTCGGACTCTCCGGTCTGCCCGACGACTTCACCGGCACCGTGGTGGTCACCACCGCCGATGTGCCGTTGCTCGGCGGGCCCACCCTGACCACCCTGACCGCCGCGCATGCGGGCGCCCGAGCCACCATCCTGACCACCACGCTGGCCGACCCCACCGGATACGGGCGCATCATCCGGGACGCCGAGGGTGAGGTGGCGGCCATCGTCGAGCAGGCCGACGCCGACGAGGCCCAGCGGTCCATCGCCGAGATCAATTCCGGGGTGTACGCCTTCGAGGCCGCCGCGCTGCGCTCGGCGCTGACCCGGCTGAGCACCGACAACGCCCAGGGCGAGCTGTACATCACCGATGCGGTGGCCATCCTGCGTGCCGAGGGGCACACCGTGCGCGCCCAGCACGTCGCCGACACCACCGAGGTCTCCGGGGTCAACGACCGCGTCCAGCTCGCCGCGCTGGGCGCCGAGCTGAACCGGCGCACCGTCGAACGCCATCAGCGGGCCGGGGTGACGATCATCGACCCGGCCACCACCTGGATCGACGTGGACGTGGAGATCGGTGCCGACACCGTGGTGCATCCGGGCACCCAGCTGCTCGGCGCCACCGCGATCGGCACCGACTGCACCATCGGCCCCGGCAGCACGCTCACCTCCATGGAGATCGGTGACAGCGCGTCGGTCATCCGCACCCACGGCGAGCTGTCGGTCATCGGGGCGGGCGCCACCGTCGGACCGTTCACCTATCTGCGGCCGGGCACCGAACTGGGCGCCGACGGCAAGCTCGGCGCGTTCGTCGAGACCAAGAACTCGAAGATCGGCACTGGCACCAAGGTGCCGCACCTGACCTATGTCGGGGACGCCGACATCGGCGAGCAGAGCAACATCGGCGCCTCCAGCGTCTTCGTCAACTACGACGGTGAGACCAAGCGCCGCACCACGATCGGCTCCCACGTCAGGACCGGTTCGGACACCATGTTCGTGGCCCCGGTGACCGTCGGGGATGGCGCCTACACCGGGGCGGGCACCGTCCTGCGCGACGACGTTCCGCCCGGCGCGCTGGCCGTCTCGGACAACACGCAGCGCACCATCGAGGGGTGGGTGCTGCGCAAGCGCCCAGCAAGCGCGTCGGCCGAGGCCGCGCGCAAGGCCGGGGCACCCGAACCCGACGCCTGATGTTGGCGTTCCGGTAACCCGGCCACGACCGGTCAGGAAAGCTACGTACGATTGGCGCGTAATCGACCCGACTGGCGAAGGCACCTAAATGAGCCACGACTGGACCGACAACCGTAAGAACCTGATGCTCTTCTCGGGTCGGGCCCACCCCGAGCTGGCCGAGCAGGTGGCCAAGGAACTCGATGTTCCGGTCACCGCGCAGACCGCGCGCGACTTCGCCAACGGTGAGATATTCGTCCGTTTCGACGAATCGGTACGTGGCTGCGACGCCTTCGTACTGCAGAGCCATCCCGCGCCACTGAACCAGTGGTTGATGGAACAGCTCCTCATGATCGACGCGCTCAAGCGCGGTAGCGCCAAGCGGATCACCGCGATCCTGCCGTTCTACCCGTACGCGCGCCAGGACAAGAAGCACCGCGGCCGTGAACCCATCTCCGCGCGCCTGGTCGCCGATCTGTACAAGACCGCCGGCGCCGACCGCATCGTCACCGTCGATCTGCACACCGACCAGATCCAGGGCTTCTTCGACGGCCCGGTGGATCACATGCGCGCCCAGAAGCTGCTCACCGGGTACATCGCGGAGAATTACGCCGACGCCGACAAGGTCGTCGTCTCCCCCGACTCCGGCCGGGTGCGCGTCGCCGAGAAGTGGGCCGACGCGCTCGGCGGTGTGCCGCTGGCGTTCATCCACAAGACCCGTGATCCGTTGGTGCCCAACCAGGTCAAGTCCAACCGGGTGGTCGGCGAGGTCAGGGGCAAGACCTGCATCCTGACCGACGACATGATCGACACCGGCGGCACCATCGCCGGCGCGGTCAACCTGCTGCGCGAGGACGGGGCCAAGGACGTCATCATCGCCGCGACGCACGGCGTGCTGTCCGACCCGGCCGCCCAGCGACTGGCCGACTGCGGCGCGCGGGAAGTCATCGTCACCAACACCCTGCCCATCGGCGAGGAGAAGCGGTTCCCGCAGCTCACCGTGCTCTCGATCGCGCCGCTGCTGGCCAACACCATCCGGGCGGTGTTCGACAACGGTTCGGTCACCGGATTGTTCGACGGATCCGCGTAACCGTGGCGCGAATCCTCCACAACCCGAAGTGCTCGACCTCGCGCAAGACGCTGGATCTGTTGCGCGAGAACGGTATCGAGCCCGAGATCGTGCTGTACCTGAAGACCCCGCCCTCGCGGGCCGAGCTGGCCGCCATGATCGCCGATGCCGGGATCGACGTGGGCTCGGCTGTCCGCAAACGCGAATCCCTCTACAGCGAACTGGGTTTGGCCGACGCCTCCGATGACGAGCTACTCGACGCGATGGCAGAACATCCGATTCTGATCGAACGGCCGTTCGTGGTCACCGACAAGGGCACCCGGCTGACGCGCCCGATCGACAAGGTCCACGAGATCTTGTGAGAGCTGCACTTGCGGCGCTGGCGGCCGCGGCGACGCTGCTGACCGGCTGCGGTGAAGCCACCCCGGACTACCAGTCGTTGCTGTCGACCACCCCGGCACAGCCGACCCAGACCACCTCGCAGGAGTCGGTCCCGCTCTCGGCCTACCTGGAGGGCGTCGGGGTGAAAGGGCAACCGGTCGCCCCGGAGAAGCTCACCGATCTGGCCGTGACGGTGCCCCGGCCGCCGGGCTGGCACGACTACACCAACACCAATCTGGCGCCCGGAACCCGGGTGATCGCCGACGGCGAGACCTATCCGACGGCCATGCTGATGGTGTTCACCCTGGACGGCGACTTCGACACCGCGGAGGCGCTCAAGCATGCCGACGTCGACGCCGAGGTGTCGGAGAACTTCAAGAAGCTCAACGGTTCTCGCGATGACTTCAAGGGTTTTCCGTCCTCGATGATCGAGGGCACCTACGACGTCAGCGGGCAACGCATGCAGGCCTACAACCGGATCGTGTTCGCCACCGGGAAGATGCCCGACAAACCCGCGCCGGGTCAGCTGGAACCCAAAGCGCAGAAGTACCTGGTGCAGCTGACCATCACCAGCTTCGCCGATGACGCCGAGGCCAAGGGCGCGGCGATCGAGCAGATCATCTCGGGGTTCAACGTCGCGGCGAAGTAGTTACCCTGGCCACCATGAGTTCATGGACCGCCTCGGACCTGCCTTCCTTCGCCGGCCGCCGCGTCATCGTCACCGGCGCCAACAGCGGGCTCGGGCTGATCACCGCGCGCGAACTGGCCCGGGTCGGGGCCTCGGTGGTGCTCGCCGTCCGCAACACCGCCAAGGGCGATGACGCCGCCGCCACGATGACCGGCGATGTCGCGGTCCGCGCGCTCGATCTGCAGGACCTGGCGTCGGTACGCGCCTTCGCCGAGCAGACCGACGCGGTGGACGTGCTGATCAACAACGCCGGCATCATGGCCGTCCCGTACGCGCAGACCGCCGACGGGTTCGAGAGCCAGATCGGCACCAACCATCTCGGGCATTTCGCGCTGACCAACCTGCTGCTGCCCAAGATCACCGACCGGGTGGTGACGGTGTCCTCGATGATGCACCTGCTCGGCGTGATCAGCCTCAAGGACCTGAACTGGAAGTCGCGGCCCTACTCGGCGTGGCTGGCCTACGGGCAGTCCAAGCTGGCCAACCTGCTGTTCACCAGCGAATTGCAACGCAAGCTGACCGCCGCCGGTTCGCCGGTCCTCGCGGTCGCCGCGCACCCCGGGTACTCGGCGACCAACCTGCAGGGCCAGRCCGGCAACACCACCGGCGACAAGTTCTGGAAGGCCGCGAACCGGATCGCCACCGACGCCGACTTCGGGGCCCGGCAGACGTTGTACGCGGTCGCCGCCGACGTGCCCGGCGACAGTTTCATCGGCCCGCGGTTCGGGATGGGCGGACCGACCGGCCCCAGCCCACGCAGCCCGCTGGCGCGCAACCCCCGGACCGCTGCCGGGCTGTGGGCGCTGTCCGCGCAGCTCACCGGCACCGAATTTCAGATCTGAGGGTGTTCTGGGATAGCCTGGGCCCCATCACGGCGAGGGTGGTCCGACCACCGTTATCGACGGGAACTGTCTCTTCGTCCCTGGCCGTGCTTTTCACCACACCGGCACAGGAGTAACGACACATGGCCAAGAACTCGGCCCCCAACAAGCTCACCGCGACCGTGCGCACCCGTACGGGCAAGGGCGCCTCGCGCCAGGCCCGCCGCGACGGCCTCATCCCCACCGTGCTGTACGGCCACGGCACCGAGCCCCAGCACCTGGAGCTCAACGCGCGCGATTTCGCCGCCGTGATGCGCCACTCCGGCACCAACGCCGTCCTGACCCTGGACATCGAGGGCACCGAGTCGCTCGCGC
The DNA here is from genome assembly GCF_056400845.1 of Mycobacterium sp. P4_H6. Classification (NCBI taxonomy): domain Bacteria; kingdom Bacillati; phylum Actinomycetota; class Actinomycetes; order Mycobacteriales; family Mycobacteriaceae; genus Mycobacterium; species Mycobacterium sp. P4_H6. Next base: position 23,811 of record NZ_JBFUKN010000036.1, read on the forward strand.
TGACCAAGGCGCTGGACATCCACCCGGTCCGCCGCAACATCCAGCACGTCGACCTGCTCGTCGTGGTGCGTGGCGAGAAGGTCAACGTGGACATCAACGTGCTCGTCGAGGGCGAAGCGGCCCCCGGCACGCTGGTCACCCAGGAAGCCAACACCATCGCCGTCGAGGCCGAGGCGATGTCCATCCCCGAGCAGATCACCGTGTCGGTCGAGGGCGCCAAGGTCGGCACCCAGATCACCGCCGCTCAGCTCGACCTGCCCAAGGGCGTCAGCCTGAACGTCGATCCCGAGACCCTGGTGGTCAACGTCGTCGCGGCGCCGACCGCTGAGGACCTGGAGAGCGATGGCGCCGGCGAGGCCGACGACACCGCCGCTCCGGCCGAGGATGACGCCGCCGAGGGCGAGGGCGAAGCAGCCGAGGGCGAAGCCGAAGCCTCCGAGTAACTCCGGGGAATTTCGTCGACTATGGCCGAACCGCTGTTGGTGGTCGGCCTGGGGAATCCCGGGCCGAACTACGCCAAGACCCGGCACAACCTCGGATTCATGGTCGCCGACCTCCTGGCCGAGCGCATCGGCTCAGGTTTCAAGGTGCACAAGAAGTCCGGCGCCGAGGTGACCACTGGTCGCCTCGGCGGCCGGGCTGTGGTGCTCGCCAAACCCCGGGTCTACATGAACGAATCGGGCCGCCAGGTCGGCCCGTTGGCGAAGTTCTACTCGGTGTCCCCGGCCGATGTCGTGGTGTTGCACGACGAACTCGACATCGACTTCGGCCGGATCCGGCTCAAGCTCGGCGGCGGGGAGGGCGGCCACAACGGGCTGCGCTCGGTGGCGTCCGCGTTGGGCACCAAGGACTTTCAGCGGGTCCGCATCGGGGTGGGACGCCCGCCCGGACGCAAGGATCCGGCTGCCTACGTGCTGGAGAACTTCTCCGCCGTCGAGCGCCCAGAGGTCCCCATCATCTGCGAGCAGGCCGCCGACGCGGTGGAACTGCTTCTCGCGCAAGGGCTGGAGCCCGCGCAGAACACCGTGCACGCCTGGTAGCTACCAGGCGAACGAGACACCGAGATCCAGCGTCCGCTCCGCCTTGTCATACCAGCCCTGCGGCGCGTACTGATCGGTGTGCAGGTAGCACTGGACGATGACCTCCGAACTGTCCGGGGTGAACGTCAGCAACCGGCTGATCGGCAGCGTCGTGATCGGCATGTGGTGCCGGCTCAGCGACGCGACGTTCATGAAGAACGTTCCTCCCCACCGTCGTTCGATATGCGTCTTGCCGCCGTGCGAGTCGTCGGGATGGGTGTGGGTGTGCCCACCGATCCACAGCTTGACCGCGCCGGGATGCTCGGCCAGATAGCGTTCGAACGCGCCGGAATCCGGCTGGCTGCCCACCCAGTACAGATACGAGGCCCCCTGGGGCGTGCCCTGCGTGAAGGGGCGGTGGTAGTGCTCGTGCAGGCTGCCGTCGGCATCTCTGCGCACGCCTTCCCATTCCCCGGAGGCCACCGTGGTGTCCTTGAGCACGTAGTGGTGCACCGTGATGATGATCGAATCACGGTTGTTCTCAACCATGTTCACCCACCAGTCGAAGGTCTGGGCCGAAACCACTCCGCCGGGGTTGCCGCCGAGGGTGCCGCGCCCGACCGTCTGGGAGGGCTCGTTGACATCGCTCATCATCAGGAACAGCAGGTTGCCCACCCGGAAGGAGTAGCGCTCCCAGGTGCCCGCCACGGGAAAGCGGCGGGCCGAGGCGTCGACGCCCGAGTGCTCGGTGTGCTCACCGAGCGGGTCGATCCACTTACGCCACCACCACGCCTGCGGCTCGTCCAGACCGTTGCGGTCGTGGTTCCCGCAGACCGAGTAGACGTCCTCTCGGCGATGCTTGGCCAGTGCCGCCAGCTGGCGGCGCACCTCTTGGCCCTCGGCATCGTCGGGCAGGCTGTGGTGCGCCCCGGACATATCGCCCGCGTCGATGGCGATGTCCCAGTCGAATCCCGGTGCGCCGTCGGATTCGGACTGCCGGATCGCGTCGGCCAGGCTCTCCCTGCCGAACTGTTTGTCGGTGCCTACGTGTGCGTCGCCGAATGCCCAGAGGCGAAAGCTGCGATCCACGCCGACCATTGTCGAGCGCTGCCCCGGTACCGGCGCAGCGTTGCGCTCAGGGCGATTCCAACCGCTTCGCGGTCACGAACTCCCCGCGGATCAGCCAGACCCCGAGCGCGATCACCGCGCCCACCTCGAACGCGACGATGCCGCGTTCGACGATCCCGAGCGGGATGATGCGGTGCCAGCGCAGGTCGGTCACCATGCTGACGGCGATCGCGCCGAACAGCACCGAGAGCCAGGCGATGGAACCGTAGGCCAGCCACACCGCCGGGCGGGCCTGCCGGTGCCTGCGGGCGATGGCCAGCACCGCGGCGGGCAGGGAGACGAAGGCGAGCAGCGTGGCCATCCGGTGTATCGACCCGCTGGTGCTGGGTCCGATCTCCCAGTTGTGTTTGGGGAAAGCCGCCACCCCGACGAGCCCGATCACCCACAGCGACATCAGGATCGAGCCGAACGAGAGCGGAGCCACCACGCCGGCGCGGATCAGCCCGGCCAGCAACAGGATCGAGCCGACGGCCAGGGCCAGCACACCGGTGAGAAAGGCCCAACCACCCGCGGTGTAGATGTACTCGGAGATGGTCGCCATGCGCAGGGTGCGACCCGGCCGGTGGGACTGGCCGCCGAGTATCGCGTCCAGTGTCAGGATGGCGACCACCGAGATGGCGGCGCCCAGTACCGCGATCCAGCCGAACAACGCGTGTGAGGCACGGTCCATCAGACCAGGGTACGGACTGTCGGGTAGTGGGCTACCAGGACAGGATGATGCCGGATCTGTTGTTGCCACGCGGGATCGACTCGGCCACGTTGGGCGCCCGCGTCCCTGGAACCGCCTTGATCGACACGCTGCCGTTGGTCTGGCACCTGGTGACGCTGCCCGCGTCCTGACAGGTCGGCATGGCGTTGGCCGCAGGAGCTGAGATGAGTGCGGCCACAACCACACCCGTCATCACAAGCATGCTCGGATATTTCGCGCGATGTGTCATGGCACCTTCCGCTGCAGATGACCTCATGGGCAGGACGACGCCAGGACTCGGGCAGCTGGATCGAGYATCACGCCTGCCCGTGCTGCATTGCGGTAGGCATCGTCGCGCGCCGATTCGACCGTCCCACCGGCACCGCCGGCCACGAGGCCACTGCCGTCGTCAGCGCCGACAGTCACCACACAGAAGACATCATTGGTGACCTCGTCGCTGCTGCACTGCTCGGCGCCGGCGGCGGCACACACAGACACCACGGTCGCCGCTGCCGCTTCATTGGTGGGGCCGGTTGCKGTGTAACCGACCAGCAGGCCGTTCACGAGACCCGAGCCCACCGCTCTCGACAAATCGGGGTCTTCGACAACTCCGCCCGGACCACCCGCCCAGGCCGAAGCCGTGCACATGAGCGTCCCGGCGACACCGAGCGCTGAGATCGCGGTCAGCAGGACCGCCGAACGCCCGCCAGCTACAGCCACAACGCCTCCTACATTGACGGACACGTAAATGTGGCCGACAGGAAGAAACGTACTCCCCCTCCGGGGAACACGCTGCGCGTTGGGTTCAGCCGGTGACGAGTGCCACCGAGTTGGCCCGGCGCAGCTTGCCCGACGGGGTCTTCGGGATGGTGCCCGGCCCGAGCACGACGACGTTGCGCGGACGCACGTCGACCTCGGTCACCACTTCGTGGGCGACCTGGTGCTCGATGCGGCGCACCTCGGCCAGATCCTGGTAGTGGTTGGATTCCACTGCGACGGCGAAGGTTTCGCGTGAATGGCCGGCGTCGAGGCGCACCGCGACGGCGCAACCGGGGCGCACGCCCTCGACGCGGCCGGCGGCCCGCTCGATATCGGTCGGGTAGATGTTGCGGCCGGCCATGATGATGACGTCCTTGACGCGACCGCACACCACGACATTGCCCTCATCGGTGATGTAGCCGAGGTCGCCGGTGTCGTACCAGCCGTTCTCGTCCTGGGTCGGCAGGAAGCCGGCCATGGTGATGTAGCCGGGGGTGACCGATTCGCCACGCAGCTGGATGACACCGACACCGCGGGTCGGCAGCAGGGCGCCGTCCTCGTCGACGATGCGGGCTTCCAGGTCATTGAGCAGCGGGCCCAGAGATGCCAGCCGCCGGGTGTTGCCCTTGCTGGACGGCACCGCGCGGCGCAGGGCGGCCAGCAGGTCGGCGTCGACCTCGTCGACCACCAGGCCGGCGTTGCACGGTGAGAAGGACACCGCCAGGCAGGTCTCGGCCATGCCGTAGGCGGGCAGGATCGCCGTTTCCGGCAGCCCGAACGGCTTGCCCGCGTCGATCAGGTCCTCGACGTCGGCGGGTTCCACGGGCTCGGCGCCCGACAGCGCGAACCGCAGGGTGGACAGGTCGAACTCGCCCGGCTTGGCCTGGCGGCGCAGCCGCTTCGCGAACAGCGCGTAGGCGAAGTTCGGGGCCGCCGTCATGGTGCCCTTGTACTTGTCGATGAGCTTGGCCCACAGCAGGGTGTCGCGCAGGAAGTCCATCGGCGTGACCTTGACCAGCTCGGCGCCGAAGTACATCGGGATGGTGAGGAAGCCGACCATGCCCATGTCGTGGAAGCAGGGCAGCCAGCTGACCATGACGTCGGTGTTGACGTCGTATTCGGCGCCGATGAACATGGCCTCGGCGTTCGAGAAGATGTTGCGGTGGGTGATCTGCACGGCCTTCGGCGAGCCGGTGGAGCCGGACGTCAGCTGCATCAGCGCCAGATCGTCCTCGCCGGTCTCCAGCGGGTCGATGGGGTCGGCGGCCAACAGGTCGGAGACGACGAGGACCTTTATCCCTTTTTCTTCGAGCACCGGGATCGCCACGATGAACGGTTCGGAGACGATGACGGCCTTGAGTTCGATCATGCCGATGACGGTCATGGTGTCTTCGGCCCAGACGACAAGGTCGGTGCGCGGGGTCGGCTGGTGCAGCATGGTGAGGCTGCCGCCGCGCATCCACACGCCCTGGGCGGTCGGCGCGATCTCCACCGGGAAGCCGGCCAGCACGCCGACGGCGTCTCCGGGGCCGATTCCGGCCGCGGCAAGTCCGCCGGCGACGCGGCGGGCGCGCTCGTGCACCTCGGCCCAGGTGTGCCGAACTGGCTCATACGGTTCGCCGGTGACCATGCCCCGCTCGCTCTCACGGGCGCTGCGGTACATCTTGTCGGTGAATCGGCTCACGACAACCTCCTGGGTGTCTGGGACCGGGTCGGCTGCGACCTCGGCGCCAGTTTCCTTGCGCGTTTCCCTATATTCCGCCTGCTAGCACCCTCGTAGAGAGAGGCGCGCACACACAATTGGGAAGCAGTTGTGTCTCAAAACGGTGATGGCCAGCCGGTAACTCGCACTTGTTTCCGCCTGCGGGTTTCCACCAGAGCCCATCTTAAAGAACCCTTAAGTAACTGCCAAACTCTTGGACCGATCGAGACATGTGTCACAACGCAACAATGTTTGATTCACCGGCCCGGGTCGGGCACCACCCGGGCGCCGTGGACCGGGCCGCTGGCCACCCGCACGGTGCGACAGACTCCGGCGCCCGACAGCGCCGTGCCGACGTCGACCGCCGCGGATTCCGATGCACACAGGAAGGCGCAGGTGGGCCCGGACCCGGAGATGATGCCGGCCAGCGCCCCGGCCTCGTCGCCGGCGCGCAGCGTGCGGCGCAGGTCTGAGCGCAAGCTGAGCGCGGCGGGCTGCAGATCATTGCCGAGCAGGCCGGCCAGTTCATGCGGGTCCCCCGAGGCCAGCGCGGCCAGGACCGGTTCGGCATCATCGAGCCGCGGCGGACCGCCCCGGCCCGGCGTCTCGCGTAACCGGTCGATCTCTCCGAACACCGCGGGTGTGGACAGTCCCGCGTCGGCGAAGGCCAGCACCCAGTGGAAGGTGCTGCGGGCCAGGACGGTCGCGAGCTCCTCGCCGCGGCCCGTGCCCAGCGCCGTACCGCCGTGCAGCGCGAAGGGCACATCGCTACCGAGCTTGGCGCCCAGCGCATGCAGATCGCGGCGCGGCACGCCCAGCTCCCACAGATGGTTCATCGCCACCAGCACGGCCGCGGCGTCACCGCTGCCGCCCGCCATCCCGCCGGCCACCGGGATCGACTTCGAGATGGAGATCGCCACATCGGGCGCCCGGCCGACATGGTCGGCCAGCAGCTCGGCGGCCTTCCAGGCCAGGTTGCGCGCGTCGGTCGGCAGCGCCTCGGAGCCCTCACCGGACATCGTCAGAGACAGCACATCGGCGTCGCGCACGGTGACGTCGTCGAACAGGGAAACCGCATGAAAAACGGTGGTGAGTTCGTGGTAGCCGTCGGCACGGCGATCCCCGACCGCCAGATACAGATTGACCTTGCCGGGGACGCGCACCGTCACCGAACCGGTGGGCACCCACTCGGTTGCGGTATCGCCGTCAGATGCAGACACCGGACGACACTACCGCCACGCCTGACACGCCGAGCGGATAAGCGCTGAGATACCCCTCGTCAGATCCCGCCGCTGTCCGACCAGGCTAGTGTTTGCCGATACGGTGTGTCAAGGATCACAACGACGATGGACCGGCCCGCTATTCGTCGAGATAAACGCGGTCGATATCAGCCGGCGATAATCTGGGCCGGTGCGACCCCGGCGCGGGGACGAACTTTGCCAGGGTCAGCTGCGAGCCGAGTCGGTGGCGCGCTCGGATTCCGTCACGGCCGGCTCGGGTGCCGGGGCCGGCGGGGGCGGCGCCAGTTCGCTGGACCGCTGAAGGAGCCGCACGAAATCCGCGATGGCCAGGGTCTCGCCACGGCGAGCCGGGTCGATACTGGCCGACAGCAGACGTTCGGCGGATTCGTTGCCAGAACCGGCCCACTCGGCGAACGCGTTACGCGAGGTCTTACGGCGCTGCGCGAAGCCGATGTCGATGAGGTTGAAAACCTCCTCGCGGAACGAGGCATCGGTCGGCCACGGGGACGACTCGTAGCGGTCGATGCGGACCAGACCGGAGTAGACCCGCGGGATCGGCCAGAACACCGTCGGCGAGACCATGCCGTACCGGCGCACCTCACCGTAGAAACGCACCTTGGCGCTGGGCACGCCGTAGTCCTTGCCACCGGGCTCGGCGGCGAGCCGCTCGGCGACCTCGGCCTGCACCATGACCATCACGGTCTTGATCGACGGGAACTCGGCCAGCAGATGCAGCAGTGCCGGGACCGCGATGTTGTACGGCAGATTGGCGACCAGCGCGGTGGGCAGCTCGTCGACGTCATCGGCCTTCAACGTCAGGATGTCGCGGTTCAGCACGGTCAGCCGGCCGATCTCGCTGTGCGAGTGGTTGGCGATCGTCTTGGGAAGCTGACGGGCCAGCACCGGGTCGATCTCCACCGCAGTCACGCGGGCACCCCGGTCGAGCAGGCCCAGGGTCAGCGAGCCGAGGCCCGGACCGACTTCGATCACCGAATCCTGCCGATGGATACCGGACGCGGACACGATGCGCCGCACAGTATTGGCGTCGTGGACGAAGTTCTGTCCAAACGCCTTCCTCGGCCGGAAGTCGATCTCCCGAGCCAGATGCCGTATCTCGGTTCGCCCGAGCAGTCGGATCGTCACGATGACCCCAATCTGGCGCTACATGTTGGCCAGGCACCCCAACCCTGACGTGCCCTCGTCACTTCARCAATCGCGATCTGTTCTTCACGCGTCGCCAAATCTGCCCGCTGAGCATACCTCAGACCACCTTGTCGCTCCCAGGTGTTTTGATCAAATTGGACCCCACCGAAATATCCGTTGCCGGTGTTGATACCCCAATTACCACCTGATTCGCACCCGGCGAGCGCATCCCAGACGTGACCCTGCGATACCGGCGGCACTTCTGTACCGGGTTTGGTGCCCACTCTCAGCACAGATTGGCGCGCCGGATTGACGACGACATTGGCTACTGGCAATCTTCCCGTCTCCACCCCGTTGACCTCCGCGATGGCAAACGTGACGTCCTGCAGACCCGGGGTGCCCGGGTCCTCGACGACCTGGCGACTYTGATTCATCGTCGGATCTTCGATCCGGTTGCTGGGCGGCGGCAGCGGCACCTGCGCGGTCACCTTCTCGATGCGGACACGCGTCACGTCGATGCGCATCCCGTCGACGACCGGCGACGACGCCGCCGGGATCACGGTGTCGCGCTGTTCCAGCGGCACGCCCGCCGCCTCCAGCAGAGCGCCGACGTTCGGGGCGGCCAGCCGGACGGTGCTCAGTTTGCCACCGTCGTTGAGCTGTACGTTTTTGGCGCTGACCACGGGCAATGACATGCCGGCCAGCGGCAGGCGGCTGCCGCGCGATGCCGCGGCAGGAGCGGTGTCGGTCATCGATAGCTGCGAGAGCGCCTCCTGGACCGTCGCTGCCGTCGTCCACACCTCGGTGCTGTTCTGGCCGTCCAGGGAGATCTCCAGGGGGCGGCTGCGGCGCAGCACGATGGAATCCGTATCGGCCACGTTCGCGTCGGCGGCGGGGTAGAGGTCGTCACGCTCGCCGACGGTGTAGCCGTTCTCCTCGACCACGTCGATGACCCGCGACTTCATCGTTGCCACGGTGAGCTGGGTGCCGTCCACGGTCAGTGACACCGTCTTGTGGGAAGYCACTGCGACGCCACCGGCAAACACCAAGGTGAGCAGCAGTGCGCCCACCAAAAACCGGAGCGCAGGCGAGCGCGACTCGTGGAGCTGGTTCAAGACATTCACTGATTTCGATCCCCGACTAATGAGCGCGGCACGTGAGCAGCCAGGATGACCGTCCGCCGTCGATAACAGGACGGTAACGAAGTTCGTTCAACCGCGCCAACTCGCCACGGTACCCAACACGTCACACCAATCCGTACGTGCGGATCGCGTTGTCGGCGGTGATCTCGGCCAGTTCCGCGGCGGAACGGTCCAGCACATCGGCCAGCGCGCGCACGGTGTACGGCAGGCAGTACGACTCGTTGGGCGCACCCCGGAACGGGTGCGGGGTGAGGAACGGGGCGTCCGTCTCCACCAGCAGCAGCTCGGCGGGCACGACGGTGGCGGCCTCGCGCAGGGCGTGGGCGTTGCGGAAGCTGACCGTTCCGGACAGGCTCACCATCCATCCGTTGGCCGCGCAGATCCGCGCCATGTCGGCGTCGGAGGAGAAGCAGTGGAAGATCACCGTCTCCGGCGCCCCCTCCGCGGCGAGCACGTCGAGCACTTCGGCATCGGCGTCGCGGTTGTGGATCATCAGTGGCTTGCCGGTGCGCTTGGCCAGGTCGATGTGCCAGGCGAAGCCTTCCCGCTGCTCGGCGGGATCAGCGCAGCCCTCCAACTTGCCCGGCCAGTACATGTCCATGCCGGTCTCCCCCACCGCCACCACCCGCGGCCGGGCGGCCAGCGCTTCCAGTTCGGCCTTCGCCGCGTCGTCGAGGGCGTTGGCCCGGGTCGGATGCAGGGCGACCGCGGCATAGACGCGCGGATCCCAGTCCGCGGCCCGGGCGGCCCAGCGCGCGGCGTCCAGGTCGTCGGCGATGGTGACCACGGCCTGCACACCGGCCGAGCCGGCCCGGTCGAGGATCGCGTGGACATCGTCGGCGGTTTCGGCACCGCACGCGTCGAGGTGGGTATGAGCGTCGATCAGCGGGGCGAGCGGCTCCGGGATCGGCGGCGGCTCGCTACGTCTTCCGTGGGCGCTCACGCCCTAACACTCTAGGGTGAAGCTGAAATGAGCGAGTCTTACTACATCACCACGGCGATCGCCTATCCCAATGGCGACCCGCACGTCGGACATGCCTACGAATACATCGCCACCGATGCGATCGCGCGGTTCAAGAGGTTGGACGGCTATGACGTCCGCTACCTCACCGGAACGGACGTGCACGGTCTGAAGATGGCCGAGACGGCAGCGAAACTCGGTATCCCCACCGCCGAGTTGGCGCGGCAGAACTCCGATGTGTTCCAGCGCCTGCAGGAAAAGCTGAACATCTCCTTCGACCGCTTCATCCGGACCAGCGACGCCGACCACTACGAGGCGTCCAAGGCGATCTGGCGACGGATGGTCGACTCCGGGGACGTCTACCTCGACAATTACTCGGGTTGGTACTCGGTGCGCGACGAGCGTTTCTTCACCGAAGCCGAAACCTCGGTCGGCGCCGACGGCGCCCGGATCGCCACCGAGACCGGCACTCCGGTGACGTGGACCGAGGAGCAGACCTACTTCTTCAAGCTGTCCGCGTACGCCGACCGGCTGATGGCCCTCTACGAGGCGCATCCCGAGTTCATCGAACCCGAGGTGCGTCGCAACGAAGTGGTCAGCTTCGTCTCCGGCGGCCTGCGCGACCTGTCGATCTCGCGGACCACGTTCGACTGGGGCGTTCCGGTGCCCGATCATCCCGATCACGTGATGTACGTGTGGGTGGACGCACTGACCAACTATCTGACCGGCGTCGGTTTCCCCGACACGGATTCGGAGTTGTTCCAGCGGTACTGGCCGGCTGATCTGCACATGGTCGGCAAGGACATCATCCGGTTCCACACCGTGTACTGGCCGGCATTCCTGATGTCGGCGGGCATCGAACTACCGAAAAAGGTTTTCGTGCACGGCTTTCTGCTCAACCGCGGCGAGAAGATGAGCAAGTCGGTGGGCAATGTCGTCGATCCGGTGAACCTGGTCGACACGTTCGGCCTGGACCAGGTGCGGTACTTCTTTCTGCGCGAGGTGCCGTTCGGCCAGGACGGCAGTTACAACGAGGACGCCATCATCGGCCGGATTAACGCCGACCTGGCCAATGAGTTCGGCAACCTGGCGCAACGCTCGCTGTCGATGGTCGCCAAGAACCTCGACGGCATCGTGCCCACACCGGGTGAGTTCACCGCCGAGGATTCGGCCATGCTCGCAGCGGCGGACGCGTTGCTTGACCGTGTCCGAGGCCATTTCGAGGCCACCGCCATGCACCTCGGGCTGGAAGCGATCTGGTCGGTGCTCGGCGCGGCCAACCGGTACTTCTCCGCCCAGGAGCCGTGGGTGCTGCGCAAGACCGACGCCGGGCGCTTCAACACCGTGCTCTACACGACGCTGGAGACCGTGCGCATCGCCGCACTGTTGAGCCAGCCGGTGATGCCCGAGTCGTCGGGCAAGCTGCTCGATCTGCTGGGCCAGCCCGCGCAGCAGCGGGACTTCACCGCGATCGGTACCCGGCTGGCCGCCGGCACCACGCTTCCCGCGCCCGAAGGAGTGTTCCCCCGCTACCAGGTCGAGTGAGACGGTCGGCCTGCACGAGAAGCGCAGGCCGCGAACGCAACTCGGCTAGCGCCAGGCTTTCTGCGCCAAGGGCCGCAACGCCACGCGAAGGTGCCTCAGCAGCAGTTCGGTCTCGCTCGTCCACGGCCGGCTGTAGCCGATTCTGCGCTCGACCCACGCCTCGAAGGATCGGCGCGGGGATATCGGCTTGTCGACAGGATCGGATTCCAGGGGTTTGTCGGGGTTACCTCCCCAGGTCACCTCGTCGATGTGCTCGGCGCGACTGACCCACAGTCTGACCCGTTGTCGCGCAGAGGTTTCGATGACCACGCCGGCGGCGCCCGCAACGGGTGTCAACATCAGGTCCGCCACATCGCGGATCAGGCTGTCGCTCTGCCACACGACGGCACCACGGTCGAAAGACACCTGTTCGACCCGGCCCAGGGTGTCATCGTCGAGGCAGTGACCCACCGCGTGGATGGTGTCGCCGACACACATGACAGCGCCATCGGCGCCGAAGTCGGCCATCAGCCGCGGCCCCAGCACCGGCCAGATATCCTCGACCCGTTCGGTGGTCGCGACGAGCGCCTCGATATCGCGGAAGCGGCGTCCCATCCCGTCTATCAGACGCATCCGCCGGCCGGCTCTGAAGGACGAGACCGCCAGCGCATGTGCGTCCACCAGCGCGGCGATGTCGTCGAGGACTCTGATATCAGGGTCCCGTGGACCGGCATGATGGCAGGAGATCAACGCAGCCAGCGTGTCCCCGGCCGCTACCGGGAAGGACAACGCAGCGCCCACACCCATGTTGGCCAGGTATGCCAGATGAACCTCGGACACGCTGCGTAGATCGGACCGGGTCAAATCGACCGGGTCAGTCGATCGCGTCAGCAGTGCAACGGGAGCCGCAGTCGCATCGGGGATCATCCGCCAGGGGTTCTGTAGGTACAACGCTCGCGCGATCTTCGGGATGTCGCTGGCTGGAAAGTGCAGCCCCTGGTAGCTACCGAAAGCAGTTCCGTTGCGCGCTTCGGCGATCACCTCGCCATGCCCGTCATCATGAAACTGGTAGTACATGGTGCGCGCATATCCGGTGCGCTCAGCGATCTCGTCCACAAGCCGCTGCTTGTCGGCCTTGATGTCAGCCTCGCTACTCGGCGGATGCGCACTGCGCACCGCAGATCCAGCGTGCGCCGGCACCGATGATCCGGCCTGCGGGATCATTTCCAGGAGCATCCCTCCATCGGCGGCGACGATCGTGAGCACGCTCAGCGTGATGCCGCGAAGCGTCACCGCCTGCCGCCGGGCCCGGCGGTCGGTGGGCTGGACCGGCGTCCCATGCGGCAGATCGAGTGAATCCGCGTGCGTGCCTATCGCTTCATCGGCGCCGAGACCGATGACTGTGTGCACGTTCGCCGACGCATGGGTGATGTACCCGGCCCGGTCGACCTTCAGCAGCACGCCGAAGGGCTGAATTGCTCCTGAGAGGTGCAGCCGCTCCTGCTCGCAGCCATCGATGAAACCACGACTCATGCCTGTTCCGACCGCCTCACCAACAGGTCTGCGATCATCGCAGGTTCGCTCGGGCGCGAAAGGCCGAAACCCTGGCCGTACTCACAGCCATGCTCCTCCAGCCATGAACGTTGCTGCTCGTTCTCGATCCCTTCGGCCACTGTCGACAGACCGAGGTTGTCGGCCAGCCCCAGGATCGCGAGTGCGACGGCCCCGTCCTCCGCCACGCGGCCGACTCCGGCGGTGAGCGACCGATCGATCTTCAGCTCCGACAACGGGAGTCGGCGCAAATAGCTCAACGATGAATATCCGGTACCGAAATCATCGATGGACAGCACCACGCCGGCCGCGCCCAATGCCATCAGATTGCCAGACACCGCACCCTCGTCCTGCAGCAGTGCGCTCTCGGTGATCTCCAACCGGACTCGGCTGCCCTCGATACCGGCCTCGGACATGGCAGTGAGCAGTTCCGGTGCGAACTCGGCCTCCCGCAGACTCCACGGGGATACGTTCAGCGACACGGGTGGCACCGCGTAGCCGTCGCCGCGCCACCGCGTCAACTGCGCGAGCAGCAGATCACGCCCCACCCGATCCAGCGCCACGATCAGACCGCACCGCTCGGCGATGGGAACGAACTCGGCCGGGCTGACCGGCCCCAGCTCGCTGTCCTCCCAGCGCAGCAAGGCTTCCAGCCCGACGATCTCACGGGCTCCGGCGATCCGGTGGATCGGTTGATACATCAGCCGAAAGACATCCTCGCGCAKGGATCGCCGCAGACCGCGTTCTATGCGGGCATCCCGGCGTAGCCGTTCGCCGATCGACGGGTCGAACAACCCGACCCGGTCCCGCCCCTGCGATTTCGCGTGATACATGGCCGCATCGGCCGCGTTCAGTAGCGTCTCACCGTCAGCTCCATCATCGGGGTGGAACGCCAAACCGACACTGGCCGAGCTGAATACATCAAGTTCGTCAAACGAGTACGTCCGCGACAGCGTGTCCACGACATTGCCGGCCAGTGTCTCGATGTCATGCCGATTCTGTCTGCGTATCAGCGCCACGAACTCATCGCCGCCGAATCGCGCGACCGTGTCGTCGTCGCGTAGAACGGAGCGGATGCGCTTCGCGGCCATTTTCAGCAGTTCGTCACCCACACTGTGACCGAGCATGTCGTTGACATACTTGAAATGGTCTATGTCTATGAAGAACATTGCCAAGACGCCCGATTCGTGCGGAGAGCGTTCGATCCCTTCATCGAGGAGTTCGGTGAAGAGCGCGCGGTTGGGAAGCCGAGTCAACTCGTCGTGGGTGGAGAGGAACTCGGTGCGTCGCTGCACATTCTTGATCTGGGAGATGTCGGAGAACACGGCGACGAAATGTTCGACCCGACCGGGTCTTTCGTTTGACCGACTGACGGTGACCCACGCGGGGTAGGACTCCTGGTTCTTTCGGCGGTGGATGATCTCACCGCGCCACCGGCCGTGCCGGCGCACTTCCGACCACATCGCCGACTCGCGACCGCCACCCGGGGCCCCGAAGAACAACTCCAGTGCCATCCCCGTCACTTCAGCGGTGGTGTAGCCGGTGATCACCTCGAAGGCGAGGTTGCATGTCTGAATGCGGCCCTCCGGATCGGTGATGACGATTGCCTCGCCGGCCTGCTCGAAGACACTTGCCGACACCCGCAGAATATCCTGGGCTTCTTTCTGCGCGGTGATATCTCGGGCTTCGAACAGATATCCCGTCGGTGTTCCATTGCTGCCGAGAAGAACTCGATGCGTACTGGCCAGGAACCGCATCGCCCCGGCGACATTCACGGCATACTCCCGGTCCTGCGGTGCGCCGGTCCGCAGTGCCTCGCGGTCGGCGCTCCACAGCTCACCTGCCAGCGGTGGCCCCATGATATCGAAATCGGTGAGTTCGATTGGAGATCGGTCCAGCCCGAACATGTCGAGAAACTGTTGGTTGACGTACTGATATGTGCCGTGGACATTCTTGATCGCGTACACCRCAGCGGTGACCTCCAGCAGTGCCTGGAGACGCGCCTCTGAGTCGAGCAGGCGCTGCTGCGCCTCGGTGATGTCTGTCATGTCGACAATCGAAGCGGCAAAGGTGACCACCCGCCTACGGTCATCTGTCGCCGGGGTCACCTGGACACGAAATATCCTGTTGTCCCAGGTGGCGGTGAAGTCTTCTCCGGCTCCGGTTTTCATTGTCTGGTCCAGTAGCCGCTGCAGCCCGGTGAAGGCATCGGGCAGCTGGAGCTCACCGATCGGGTGACCCACCGACCGATCCGTCAGCGACAGCGAGTTCGCTGCGGCCTTGTTGAACCGCAGGAGAAGCCCATCGCCATCGAATACCAGCACCGCGAAGGGAAGCGTGTCATACAGGTGCGCGTACTCGCCGCTGATCCGTGCGAGTTCGGCGGCCTTGTTGTTGTATTCCTCATTGAGGCCGACAAGTTCCTCGTTGGCAGCCTGCAACGTTTCATTTGAGGCCTGCAGTTCTTCGTTGGCTGCCTGCAGTTCCTCGTTGGCCGCCTGCAATTCCTCGCTGAGCGCCTGCATTTCCTGATTGCCGGCGGTCATCTGTTCCAGCAGAACGTGCAGATGTTCTCGCGTAGAGGCCAATTCATCGACGAGTGCCTCCTCGCTGAGACCCTGCCCGGCAGCGGGCGCCCGGCCTTGCTCCCGGGCAGCCGGCGCCGCAGGAACGATCACGATGGCAATAGACGGTTCCCTGTGGTCCGACAACGGTTCCAGCAGGATTCGGACCAGCTGATCGCCGACGCTGTGGTGTCGGCTGTGCTGCGGTTTCGCCGTCGCCCGGAAGCGGTGCAGCATCGTGAGCAGCTCGCCACGCAGTTCCATGGCAATCGCGTCGACGATCGTCAACCTCGCAGCACCCGTGGGTAAGGCGAGAAACGACGCCACCTGCCCGACGGTGTACTGGATGGTGCCCTCGCGATCGCACAGGATCACCGTCGCGTCGAGAGTCCTCGCCGTTGCGGCCAACAACTGGTCGACCGGCACATCCACGCGCCGCACCATCCGGCGCGCCGGGTAGCCACCGCGTGGTGCCGGCAGCCGGCTGTCCCCGGTAGCTCTCCGGTACACCCGCGCCACCCGGTTGACGGGGACAAACAGTGACTCCGCCGCTGAGACGGTCTCCGACTTGCCCAACAACAGGACGCCGTTGGCACCGAGCGCGAAATGGAACGCACCGAGCACCTTCGTCTGCAGCTCCGCATCGAAGTAGATCAGCACGTTGCGGCAGGTGATCGCATCGAGGCGGAGGAACGGAGGGTCGCAGACCAGGTTGTGCCGCGCGAACAGGATCATGTCCCGGAGTCGCGTGTCGACTTGGTAACCGCCCTCCACGACGTGAAAGCACTTCGCCACGACGTCGGCCGGCAGATCATCGAGCGCCGACGGCGGGTATACCCCGCGCCGCGCGACCGCCAACGCGCGTTCGTCGATATCGGTCGCGAAAATCTGGACGTCGCGCGACGCCGAACCGGTGGTGAGATCGGAGACGATCATCGCCAGCGTGTACGCCTCCTCGCCGGTCGCGCACCCGGCGACCCACAGACGCAACCCCTCTGCCGGTTCCTTCTCCTCGAGAGTGCGGGCGATGGCACCCGCCATGGCCTCGAACGCAGAAGGATCGCGGAAGAACGCGGTGACCGAGACGAGCATGTCATCGGCCAGCGCATCCAGTTCGCCGGGATCGTCCCGCACCAGCGCGAGGTAGTCGGCGAGCGACGTCACCCCGACGGCACCCAGCCTGCGCTCGATCCGGCGCCGCACGGTGCCGCGTTTGTACCCGGAGAGGTCGATCTCGGCACGGGCACTGAGCAGTCCGAGCAGTTCGGCGAGTTGGTCGTCGGCGGCATCCGCGGGGGCATCGGTATCGAGCAGGACGGGAAGCTGGGTGGCGATCTCCTCGGGAGTTCCGACGAATGCGATCGCCACCGACTCCAGCGCCGACGCCGGCATCCCATCGAAGGAGGCCGAAGCCGGCTGCTGGACAACCGCCCGGCCACCTGCTTCCACGATGGCACGCAGCCCAGCCGATCCATCCGACCCCGTGCCGGACAGCACGATCCCCACCGCCCGCTCCCGTTGCTCGGCCGCCAACGTCACGAAGAACCGATCGATTGACGGTTTCGGGGTCGTCTCGGCGGGGACGGGAGTCAGCCGCATCCGGCCTTCGACGATGTCCGCGTGGTATCCAGCCGGAACCACATAGACGGTGTCTGCGACAGCCTCGGCATCGTCGGCGAGCGTCACCACATCCAGCGAGGTCTTCCCCGCAAGCAGGGCAGCCATGGCCGATGGGCGGGCCGGCGAGATGTGCTGTAGCACCACATAGGCACAGCCCAGACCGGGTTCGACGACCGCGAGCAGCCGCCCGATGGCCTCCAGCCCTCCGGCCGAGGCGCCGATGGCCACGATCCTGGCGCCAGCACCACCGCCCGACATGGACCCCCCTCGGCAGCGCCCTGCTTCGGCTGCCCAATCCGATCTCCGCTGGCCTCCCCCGGCCAGAATCAGCTAGCTCGATATTGTTGTGTGCCGCCGACGTGATCTAGGTCACGTCCAGTCACAATATCCGCGTGGCCGGTGTCTTGAGGGCATAACCCGCTCGAGATAGGAGAACACCATGAGTGCTCACAACAGTCGCGTCGCCGTCATCGGCGGCGGATACGCAGGCGTCATCGCGGCCAATCACCTGCGGTGCAACCCCGACGTCGCCGTCACCCTGATCAATCCGCGACCGGAGTTCGTGGAACGGATCCGGCTGCACCAGTTGGTCACCGGCTCCGATGACGCGGTGGTGGACTACGCCGAGATCCTGGGCGCCGATGTGCGATTGCTCGTCGATACTGCCGAGCGGATCGACGCCGCCGCGCGCACCGTCACGCTGGGCTCCGGCGGCACCGTCGGCTACGACTACCTCATCTACGCCGTCGGCAGCACCGGCGCCGCGTTGACCGTGCCCGGTGCCGCCGAATTCGCCTATCCGATATCAGACTTGGAGCACGGCGCTCCGCTGCGCGACGCGATTGCGGGGATCCGCGCCGGCGAGCCGGTGACCGTGGTCGGCGCGGGGCCGACCGGCATCGAGATGGCCGCCGAGCTTGCCGAGGAAGGCCATGACGTGACGCTGGTGTGCGGCGGGGTGCTCGGGCCGTACCTGCACGCCAAGGGGCGCAGGTCGGTGGCCAAGGTGATGCGCAGGCTCGACGTCACCGTCGTCGAAGGACCCGAGGCCAAGGTGACCGAGGTGCGCGCGGACTCCGTGCTGCTGGCCGACGGACGCGAGCTGCGCAGTGCCGTGACGATCTGGACGGCGGGGTTCGGGGTGCCCGACCTGGCAGCCCGCAGCGGTCTGGCCACCGACGCCCTCGGCCGGCTGCTCACCGACGAGACCCTGACCAGTGTCGACAACCCCTACATCGTGGCCGCCGGCGACGCGTCCGCCACGTCGGGTCTGCCGCTGCGGATGAGCTGCCAGGCGGCCATCCCGCTGGGCGCCCAGGCGGCGAACACCGTGCTGAGCCGCATCGAGGGCACCGAGCCCGCGGTGATCAACCAGGCCTTCACCGGCCAGTGCATCAGCCTGGGGCGCCGCGCCGCCACCATCCAGGTGGCCCACCTCGACGACCGGGTGATGCCTCTGTACATCGGCGGGCGGGTCGCGGCGACGGTCAAGGAAGCCGTCTGCAAGGGCACGGTGTCGTTCCTGGCCAAGGAGGCCCGCAAGCCGGGCTCGTACTTCTGGCTCAAGGGCGGTAAGCGGGCGCAGCGGGTCGCCGACGCGAAGGCCGCTTCCGCGGGTGCACAAGAAGTCCGATGAGCGAGCACGCCGACCGGTTCACCGCGCTGCGGCCGCTACTGTTCACCATCGCCTACGAGATCCTGGGTTCGGCAACGGAATCCGATGATGTCCTGCAGGAGAGTTACCTGCGCTGGGCGGAGGTGGACCTGGACACGGTGCGCGACACCAAGTCGTATCTGGCCCAGCTGGTGACCCGGCAGTCCCTCAACGCGCTGCGGGCCCAGGCCCGCCGCCGCGAGGAGTACGTGGGTCCCTGGCTGCCCGAACCGCTGCTGGTCGACACCGAGGATGCCGGTTCGGATGTGGTGCTGGCCGAATCGGTGTCCATGGCCATGATGGTGGTGCTGGAATCGCTGACCCCCGACGAACGTGCGGTGTTCGTGCTGCGCGAGGTGTTCGGCTTCGGTCACGACGAGATCGCCGCGGCGGTCGGCAAATCCGCGGCGGCGGTACGCCAGATGGCGCACCGCGCCCGCGAGCATGTACAGGCCCGGCGCAAACGGTTCGAGCCCGTCGACGCGGCGACCAGCGAGCAGATCACCCTGCAGTTCTTCGCGACCGCCGCGTCCGGTGATGTCAGCAGTCTGATCGAAATGCTCGCGCCGGACGTGGTGTGGACGGCCGACAGCGCGGGCAAGGTCAGTGCCGCCCGCCGCCCGGTGCACGGCGCCGACCGGGTGGCCCGGCTCATCATCGGTCTGCTCCGGATCGGTGGCGACGAGGGCCGCGTCGAGTTGGCCACCTACAACAACGCGCCGGCCCTCAAGCTCTACCTGGGCGAGAGCTTCGA
Source organism: Mycobacterium sp. P4_H6 (assembly GCF_056400845.1). NCBI lineage: Bacteria > Bacillati > Actinomycetota > Actinomycetes > Mycobacteriales > Mycobacteriaceae > Mycobacterium > Mycobacterium sp. P4_H6. The sequence goes on from NZ_JBFUKN010000036.1 coordinate 43,261, forward strand.
GGGTGTCATCACCGTGGAGATCACCGAGGGCCGGATCTCGCACTTCTATGCGATGCGCAATCCGGAGAAGCTGACCACCGCCACCATCCGCCGCGCCATCAGCCGTTAGCTTCTGACAGGCTGGGCCGGTGCGAATCGACCGGCTCGGCCTCCTGGGCAACGCGCCCGGCGTGCTGCGCTGGGTCGCCGACGCCGGGGCCCGCCTGGGTCTGGCACCGCCGGCCGCGCTGATCGGGGACTGGTTCGGGTCCAGGGCCGTCATCGCACCCTCACTGGACGCGGCACCGGCCACCGAGGTGTTCGCCGTTGTTCCCGGGGCGGCAGCAGCGGTGGGGGGCGGCTGGTTCGGCTATCTGTCCTTCCCCGACGGGCACGGCGCGCCGCGCATCCCGGAAGCTGCGGGCGGCTGGTCCGATTCGGTGCTGCGCCAAGATGGCGATGGCTGCTGGTGGCACGAAAGCCTCACCGGTGCAGCACTTCCCGAATGGTTGACCGGGGTCACCGCGACAGCGCCGCGGCCATACTCGATGCACTGGACCGCACCCGACCGCGATACGCACCTGACCGGTGTGGCGGCCTGCCTGGAGGCGATCTCCGCCGGAGAGGTGTACCAGGCCTGCGTCTGCACCCAGTTCCACGGCCGGATCACCGGTGACCCACTGGATTTCTTCGTCGACGCCGTCGACCGCACCTCCCCGGCGCGGGCCGCTTACATCGCAGGCAGCTGGGGAGCGGTGGCGTCGTTGTCCCCGGAGTTGTTCCTGCGGCGGCACGGCGAGTCGGTCATCTCCAGTCCCATCAAAGGCACGCTGCCCCTGCACAAGTCGCCTGCACTGCTGCGCGCGTCGGTCAAGGACGTCGCCGAGAACATCATGATCGTCGACCTGGTGCGCAACGACCTGAGCCGGCTCGCCGTCACCGGATCGGTGACCGTTCCCGAACTGCTACGGGTGCGCCCGGCGCCGGGGGTGTGGCATTTGGTGTCCACGGTCGCTGCCCGGATCCCGGCCGAGGTGCCGATGTCCGAAGTGCTGGAGGCCACCTTCCCGCCCGCGTCGGTGACCGGAACCCCGAAGGGCCGGGCCCGCGAACTGCTGCTGGAATGGGAAAACGAACGACGCGGAATTTACTGCGGCACAGTTGGTTTGGCTTCGCCCAGCGCAGGCACCGAACTGAACGTGGCGATCCGCACGGTGGAGTTCGACGGGCACGGCGCCGCGGTGCTCGGTGTGGGCGGTGGGATCACCGCGGATTCCGACCCGGCCGCCGAATGGGAGGAATGCCTGCACAAGGCGGCGCCGACTGTGGGTCTGGGTCAGCTGGGCGTCAGTGAATTCCACGCGGTGACCCATTCGCCGATACCGGAGAAGACGTAGAAGCCGATCTCCCCCGCGGCGGTCGTGACCACCAGGTGCTGCTGCCCGCCGACCACCGACCCCTTGAAGACCGTGGCCTCGCGCACGCCGGTGATGGCATCGACGGGCACCTCGATCGACTTGCCGGTCAGCGTGCGGAACACCAGCCGCCGCCGGGTCAGCGCGATCACCCCGGTGTTCTTGACGGTCGGGTACCCGGGCGCCGTCGCGCCGCGATAGGAACCCTTCTCCGGGCCGAGAAGGACGCCCTCCCCCGCGAGTTCGGCCCTCACCTGCTCGGCGGCGGCTTCACTGCGCCTGCGTAGCCAACCGAACATCCCCGTCTCCCCTACTCGCGTGACTTCAAGATCAAATCGTAGAGCTCCCGCTTCGATGTCGCGCCCGGATTCGCCGCAACCACCTGCGCGCACGCGTCCTTCACCCGGACTCCGTCCTCGATGAGCTCCTGCACCTCACTCACCAGCGTCTGCAGGTCTGTCTGCGGAACGGCGCCGGCCAGCACCACGGTGATCTCTCCGAGGACCCCGTGTGCGGCCCAGTCCGCGAGGTCGCCAAGGGTGCCGCGTTTGATCTCCTCGTGTGTCTTGGTCAGCTCCCGGCACACCACGGCCTGGCGGCCCGGGCCGAGCACGTCGACGGCGTCGCGCAGCGTGTCGGCCAACCGGCGCGGTGACTCGAAGAACACGCAGGTGCGCCGCTCGCCGGCGAGTTCACCCAGCCAGGTGCGCCGCGCCGCCTGCTTGCGCGGCGCGAAGCCCTCGAAGCAGAACCGGTCGGCGGCCAGACCGGACACCGCCAGCGCCGTCGTCACCGCCGACGGACCGGGCAGGCAACTCACCGTCAGGCCCGCCGYCACGCACGCGGTGACCAGCCGGTAGCCCGGATCGTTGATCAGCGGCATGCCCGCGTCACTGATCAGCAGCACGGTGGCGCCCGCGGCGATCTCCTCGAGCAACATCGGCACCCGGGTGGCCTCGTTCTGGTCGTAGAGGCTGAGCACCCGGCCGGCCGGGGTGACCCCCAGCGCGGCGGCCAGCGTGCGCGCCCGCCGGGTGTCCTCGGCGGCGATCACGTCGGCGGACGTCAGCGCCTGAACCAGACGCGCCGAGGCGTCCCCGGGCTGGCCCAACGGGGTGGCACCCAGGAGCAGTCGGCCGTCTTCCACCTGTGCAGCCTACGATCGTCGGTGATGACCGCTCCCGACACCGTGCTTCCGGAGCGCGCCGCACCCGTGATCAGCCCGGGCCCGCTTGTGCCGGTGCCGGACTTCGGGCCCGTCGACCGGCTGCAGGGCTGGGTCATGACGGCCATCATCGGGGCGCTGGCCGCGCTGACCCGGTTCCTGAACCTCGGGTCGCCGACCGACGCGGGCACCCCGATCTTCGACGAGAAGCATTACGCGCCGCAGGCCTGGCAGATGCTGGGCAACGGCGGCCTGGAGGACAACCCCGGCTACGGGCTGGTGGTGCACCCGCCGCTGTCGAAGGCGCTGATGGCCATCGGCGAGTGGATCTTCGGTTACACCGGGCTGGGCTGGCGGTTCTCCGGTGCGGTGTGCGGCGTCATCATCGTGATCCTGGTGGCGCGGATCGTCCGGCGGATCAGCCGCTCCACACTGGTCGGGGCGCTCGCCGGGCTGCTCATCATCGCCGATGGCGTCAGCTTCGTCTCGGCGCGCACCGCGCTGCTGGACGTGTATCTGGTGGTGTTCGTGGTGGCGGCCTTCGGTGCGCTGATCGTGGATCGCGACCAGGTGCGCGAGCGGATGCACGTGGCCTTGCTCGAGGGCCGGATCGGCGAAACCCCGTGGGGCCCGCGGCTCGGGGTGCGCTGGTGGCGGTTCGGCGCCGGCGTGCTGCTGGGCCTGGCGTGTGCCACCAAATGGTCGGGGCTGTACTTCATCGCGTTCTTCGGGGTGATGACGCTGGCCTTCGATATCGCGGCGCGCCGCCAGTACCGGGCACCGCGGCCGTGGCTGGGCGCGCTGCGCCGTGACACCGTGCCCGCGGTGTACGCGCTGGTCGTGATCCCGCTGTTCGTGTACCTGGCGTCCTACGCGCGCTGGTTCGCCTCCGAGACCGGGGTGTACCGGCATGAGGTGGGCCGCACCATCGGCGAGGGCGGACTGCTGCCCGATGCGATCCGCTCGCTCTGGTACTACACGGCCTCGGTGTACAAGTTCCATTCCGGGCTGACCAATGCGGCGGGCAATCATCATCCGTGGGAGTCCAAGCCGTGGACGTGGCCGATGTCGTTGCGGCCGGTGCTCTACGCCATCGATCAGCAGAACGTGCCGGGCTGCGGCGCGGAGTCGTGCGTGAAGGCGGTGATGCTGGTCGGCACCCCGACCATGTGGTTCATCGCGGTGCCGGTGCTGCTGTTCGCGGTGTGGCGGACGTTCGTGCGCCGCGACTGGCGTTATGCCGCAGTGCTGGTGGGATATGCGGCCGGGTACCTGCCGTGGTTCCTCGACATCGACCGGCAGATGTACTTCTTCTACGCGACGACGATGGCGCCGTTCCTGGTGATGCTGATAGCGCTGATACTCGGCGACATCCTGTATCAGCCCCGGCAGAACGCCGAGCGCAGAACGCTGGGCCTGATCGCGGTGAGTGTGTATGTGGCGCTGGTGATCACCAACTTCGCCTGGCTCTACCCGATTCTGACCGGGCTGCCGATATCGCAGGCCACCTGGCACATGCAGATCTGGTTGCCGTCCTGGCGTTAGGTGCCGGTTCTCCGCGCCGTTTTCTACACCTCGGCTGCTCTTCCGAGCGATCGACGACCATGGCGAAGAAAACGGCGACGGCTGGGACGAAGTTATCCACAACCAGGTCTGGATTCGGGCGTCGATCCCGCATTGGTGTCGGAAGCGCGCGCGAGTCTTCGGCCATGACCACGCCATTCCTGGGACCCGAGGCGCTGCAAGCGGGATTACTGACTCGCGGGCAACTGCGCTGGCGCTACGCCGCAGCACACCCGCGCGTCTACGTTCTGCGAGACGGGCCGCACACCTTGTCGTCGAAGATCGTGGCCGCGTGGTTGTGGTCCGACCGTCGAGCCGTCATCGCCGGGCGCGCGGCAGCGTTCATGCACGGCGCACGGTGGGTGGACGACGGCGTGCCGATCGAGTTGATAACCCGGCACGGGCGCAAGCGTGCCGGCGTGGTGGTGCGGGAGGAGAAGCTGGCGGACGACGAAATCTGCCGTATCGGCGACCTCACCGTCACCACACCCGTCCGCACCGCGCTCGATCTGGCCCGCTTTCTGTCGCCGGTCGAGGCCCTCGCCCATCTGGACGACTTGGCTTCCGTGACGGGTGTCAGCGCGGCAGACGTATTGACGCTGGCCGCGAGATACCCAGGCCTGCGCGGGATCAGGCAGGCGCGGAGTGCCCTGGGTCTGATGGACCCCGGCTCGCAGTCGCCGAAGGAATCGTGGTTGCGATGGGTGCTGGTCGATGGCGGCTTTCCTCGGCCGCGCACCCAGATTCCCGTCACCGATGGCGCCAACGTCGCATACCTGGATATGGGTTATGACGGCCCGAAGGTCGGCTTCGACTACGACGGCGCGATTCATCAGACCGACAGGCGTCGATTCGTGCGCGACATCGGCCGTGCGGAGATGATCGACCGGCAGGGCTGGATCGACATTCATGTGGTGGCCGAGCATTCCAGGGCTTTCGTCCTGCACCGGGCGCGCGAGGCGTTCATCCGACGTGGCCACCCGGTACCGCCGATTTCTACACGAAGGCGGTGAACAACTCCCTGGAACGACCCTGCTGCAGAAAACGGCACCGCGCGCCGAGCTCAACTAAGGTTCAGGTGGTGGAAACCCACGAGCTGACGCCCGGTGAGATGTCACTCCGCAGTGGAGTGGCGGTGTCCGCGCTGCACTTCTACGAGCGCGAGGGCCTGATCAGCTGCCGGCGCACCTCGGGCAACCAGCGCCGCTACCCCCGCGAGACGCTGCGCCGGGTTGCGTTCATCCGGATGTCGCAGCGCCTGGGCATCCCGCTGGCCCGTATCCGCGACGCGCTGGCCACCCTGCCCAACGACCGGATCCCCACGAGCAAGGACTGGGCCCGGCTCTCGGCGGGCTGGCGCCAGGACCTCGAGGACCGGATCGTGCATCTGGAGCGGCTGCGCGACAACCTGACCGGGTGCATCGGCTGCGGTTGCATGAGCCTCAAGGCGTGTCAGCTGGTCAACCCCGAAGACGTGCTGGCCGACCACGGACCGGGCGCGGTCAACCTGTGATATCGAACGTCTGTGCGATACGCTCGAGTCGTGTCTCTGGCCGTCCAAGGGTCGCTCTTCGACCACGATGATCGTCGCAACCTGGGCGCCGGCGCCTGGATCGACGTACGCGCCGGCTGGCTGAATGGCTGGCTGGACGGTGACGGCACCCTGTTCGACGAGTTGCTGGAAGCCATTCCGTGGCGTGCCGAGCGCCGGCAGATGTACGAACGGGTGCTCGACGTGCCCCGCCTGGTCAGCTTCCACGACCTGACCGACGGCCCCGCCCCGCACCCGGCGATCGCCCGGATGCGCAGACGGCTCAACGACATCTACGCCGGCGAACTGGGCGAACCGTTCACCAGCGCCGGACTGTGCCTCTACCGCGACGGCACCGACAGCGTGGCGTGGCACGGTGACACCGTCGGGCGCAGCAGCACCGAGGACACCATGGTGGGGATCGTGAGCCTGGGCGCGCGAAGGACTTTCGCGATGCGGCCGCGCGCCGGGGGACGCTCGCTGCGGCTACCGCAGGGCCACGGGGATCTGCTGGTGATGGGCGGATCCTGCCAGCGCACATGGGAGCACGCGGTCCCGAAGACGGCCCGACCGACCGGGCCGCGGATCAGCATCCAGTTCCGGGCCCGCGACGTGCGTTAGCCGCGTACCGCGGCCACCGCGGCGGTGAGCAGGTCCCTGGCCTTCTGGGTGTCCACCGCGGCGACGGGGGTGTTCGGCACGACCAGCGGATTGGCGGTGACGATCACCAGGTAGGAATCGAAACTCGCGACGTAGTTGAACAACTCGCCGCTGTGCGGCTTCCCGTCCACCACGGTCTGCACCACGCGATGGGTACCCACCACGCGCACACCCTCGATCTGTGGGGATTCGACGACCTCGACCAGGCCGCGCACCCCCGGCCCGCCGTAGCCGACCTTCTGGCAATCCGGGCCGGGCTCGTTGAACGGGACCGGCTCTGAGGTCTCGACGGCGATCGCGATGAACCGGTTGCCCTTGCCCTCGGCCGTGGTGGCGGCCATGTTGCCCTGGGCGCCCTCCGGAATGCCAACGCCGGCGGCGAATTTCGTACATGCCGCCGGCTCGACCCGGACACCGGCCGGCACTGCCGCCGGCGCGAGGAGCTTGGGGTCGATACCGGTGGGACCCGTCGTGGTCACCTGGTACTGCGCATCGAAGGTCGGCTTCACGTCGAAGACTCCCTCGATACCGGCACCCTGTTCGGGTTCGCCTGCCGTGCAGGCGGTGAGCGCGGCCGCGCAGGCGGTGAGGGCGAGCACCCGTGGCGAGAACATCGCCGCCAATCTACCGGCCTCAGCCGCGGACGGCGGTGACCGTCTGCGCCAGCAGGCGCGCGGCGACGTCGGGCCCGAGGACCGGCAGAGCCGAGYCCGGGTCGGTCACCACCGTCACCGAGGCGACGTATCCCGAGTCCAGATAGGCGTTGACGGTATCGGCGTGCGACCGCGTCTCGGTGCCGCCTTCGACGACGGTGGTGGCCACCGTGCTCATGGCGGCCGTCGGCGTGTCGGCGATGGCCGGTGCCTCGACCGCATTCACCGCAGCGGTCGTGCGCCCGCCGGCCAACGTCCAGGCCACGCACCCGTGCGGCACGCCGGCGCCCGCTCCCGGACCCGCGACGAGGGCGTAGACGATCCCGCCGGGCCCCGACGCCGACCAGCCCCGCACCGGCGCGCCGGCACCCGGATCGRCCAGCGCACCGCACTGCGCGGGCTCGGCGGTCCACTGCGGTTTCAGGCCCCAGAACGACGCCGGCGCAGCATGATCGGCGAGATTGCCGACCTCATAGCCGGGCGGCAGCGCGCTGCGCACCCGCGCGACCGCGGCCGGATTCACCGCGGCCGAATGCGGGGTGGCCGACGACGGGGTGGGGGTGGCGGGCTGGGATGCGTCGCATCCGGTGACGACGAGCACGGCGCCCAGACAGATCGCGTAGCCACGCATGAAGCTGTGGTACCACATCGGCGCGCACGCCCGCGGGACATCACCGCGCCAGGTAACGTCCCGCACGAGATCGCCTTCGGGTGCCCACGACAGGAGATGCAATGAACAAGCAGACGACCGCCCGCGGTGTGGCCGCGGCGGCCGCAGTGCTCAGCCTGGCACTGGCCGGCTGTGGGTCGGACACCAAGACCGAGTCGACCAGCAGCGCCGAGGAGAGCACCAGCGCCACCTCGTCGGAGGCCGCCGAAACCAGTACCAGCGCCGCGGCATCCAGCGCTCCCGCCGAGCCCGCCGGTGAGAATTACACGATCGCCGAGTACATCCGGGACAACGGCATCACCGAGGCACAGGTGAAGCGCGGCGACGAAGGCGCACCCACGGTGAACCTGCCGGCGCCGGCCGGGTGGATGGACGCCGGACCGGCCACCCCGGAGTGGGCCTACAGCCAGATCGTGTTCACCGACCCGTCGATGCCGCCACCGCCGCCGACCATCACCGCGATCATGTCGAAGCTGACCGGCGATGTGGACGTCGCCAAGGTCCTGGAGTTCGCCCCGGGTGAGCTCCGCAATCTCCCCCAGTTCGACGGCCCCGCCGAGGGTCAGCCCGACAAGCTCGGCGGGTTCGACGCCGTCCAGGTCGGCGGCACCTACGTCAAGGACGGCAAGAATCTGCTCGTCGCCCAGAAGACGACGGTCATCCCGGTCGAGGGCGGCGTCTTCGTGCTGCAGATCAACGCCGAGGGCACCGAGGAGCAGATGGGCCCGCTGATGGATGCCACGTCGGCCATCGACGACGAAACGACCATCACGCCCTAGGCCCGCGAGATCGCCGACGCGGCGGCTATCTGCTGATCGGTCGGCCGGACACCGGTGTAACGCTCGAACTGTTCGGCCGCCTGTAACGCGATGACCTCCGCGCCGGTGATCACCGCTGTCCCCGCTGCGCGGGCGGCAGTGATGAGCGGGGTCTCCGACGGCAGCGCCACCACGTCGAAAACGGCGGCGGCGGCGGCGATCACGTCGTCGTCGAAGGCCTGCTCGGTTTCCTCCGCCGCCCCGGCCATACCGATCGGGGTCACGTTCACCACGATCGGCGCCCGCAGCGACCCGACCTCGGGCGCGTACCGGTAGCCCACCCGGTCGGCCAGCGCCCGCCCGGCATCTGCGTTGCGCGCCACGATGACGCCTTCGGCGAAGCCGGCCCCGACGAAGGCGGCTGCCACCGCATTGGCCATCCCGCCGCTGCCCCGGATGATGACCTCCTGATCCGGATTGAGCCCGTGCTGGGCGATGAGGCCCTGCACGGCAAGGTAATCGGTGTTCGAGGCCCGCAGATGGCCGTCGTCGTTGACGATCGTGTTGACCGACTCGATGGCTTGCGCCGAGGGCTCGATCTCGTCGACCAGGGCCATCACGTCGGATTTGAACGGCATCGACACCGAGCAGCCGCGGATACCGAGTGCCCGCACCCCGCCGATGGCGGCGGTGATGTCCGTGGTGGTGAAAGCCTTGTAGATGAAGTCGAGGCCGAGCTCGTCGTAGAGATAGTTGTGAAACCGGGTGCCGATGTTGCTGGGCCGCGCGGCCAGCGAGATGCACAGCCGGGTGTCTTTGTTCAGCGGCGGGCGGCGCGCCATCAGCTCACCGCTCTCATGGTGCGGCGCGCCATCTCGGCGATCTCCTCGTACATCTCGGGCCGCAGGGACAGCGACTTGGCCGGCGGCACGTCCACCTCGGTGATGACCACGTTCAGATCATCGCGCACCCAGTGCGCGCCGGCACGGTTCATGATCGCCCGCATGGCGTAGTTGTCCGACAGCACCCGCGCCGAGAACCGGGTGACGCCGCCGACGTGCGCGGCCACCGCCAGGGCCTCCATCAGGAACGTGCCGATGCCGTGACCCTGGTAGACGTCGGCCACGATGAACGCCACCTCGGCGGTGCTGACGCCGTGCCCCTCCCGCACGAAGCGGGCGTCGGCCACCACCGGCCCGTCCGGTCCGGCCGTCATCACCCAGACGAAGTGGTCGACATAGTCGACCTCGAACAGGTATGCCATCAGCGCCGGGGTGGGCACCCGGGTGCTCTGGAACCGGCGGTAGAGCGTCTCGGAGGAGAACTCGATCGGGCCGCTGGTGGTGCGCACGTTGTCACCGGGCAGCACCGGGCGCAGATGCAGCACCAGGTGGTCGCGCAGGGCGATCTCGATCGGGGTGATGTGGGCCGCCAGCCGCTGCCGGGCGGTGCGCACCAGCCGGTTCATCGCCTCGGGCAGTTCCAGCATCTGAGCGAAGGCGTCCTGGTTGCCGACCCAGCCGCTCAGCTCGGTGGTCGCCACCACCGTGGCGTTGCGCGGCTTGTCACGCAGCAGCGCGATCTCACCCACGACGACGCCGGGACCGAGGTGCGAGACGGTCACCGCACCGTCCTTGCCGACGTGGGTCACCTCGGCCTGCCCGGAAGCGATGAGCAAAAAGGTCAGGGCGGTCTCACCTTGGCGCATCAGCACCTGCCCGGGCGCCGCGACCAGCGGTTGTAGCTGCGCGGCCAACGGCCTGAGGGTCTGCGCGGGGCAACCGGCGAAGAACTCCAGGGCGGCCAGTTCGTCGGCACGGACTGCGGTCACTCCGGACACCTCACGAGGCTACGGCGGCAAGGACGGGGTCGGCAACAACCCTCGTTCGGACATTTGCTATGCAGACCGGTAAACCAGCAGTTCGAAACGTTTTCTACGCATGAGTCAGATAACTGTGGCAAACTCCGCGTATGACACAAGCGCTGCGCCGCACTCGCGGGCGTCCACGAGCAGCTAACGGTGCCGAAACCCGTGAGCGGATCATTCATGCGGCTCGGCAGGTTTTCAGTGAACTTGGCTACGATGCGTCGACGTTTCAGGCGATCGCAGAACGGGCCAATTTGACCCGCCCGGCGATCAATCACTACTTCACGAACAAGAAAGATCTGTACGGGCAGGTGCTGGCGAGCACCAACACCGCGCTGTTCAACGCCGGTGTCGAGGCCGCGGCCGGTGAGACCACCCTGACCGGCAAGCTTTCGGCCTTCATGACCGGGATGATGGCCGCGCACCGCGAGTTCGACTCGGCGGCGGCGTTCCTGGTCACCTCGATGCTGGAGGCCTATCGGCACCCCGAGCTCAAGAACGACGAATACGCGCCCCGCGAGGACATCCGCGCGTTCTTGAACACCGCCGTCAGCGACGCCGCCGAAACCGGCCAGCTGGCCGCCGACGCCGACGCTGCCGCGCTCGTCGAGATGTTGCTGGTGCTGATGTTCGGGATGGGCTTCTACGCCGGATTCGTGGGCACCGATGACGAGGTCACCGCTGTTCTCGACAAGTTGCAGAGGTTGTTGACCAACAATCTGTGGAATCTGCAGGAGCCCGCCGCCAGCTGACGGCCCCAAGTTTCCGGTGCGACGCCTCCGCGGTCTCGGCTCTCCCTAGACCCCGGAAGCGTCGCATTCGTCATTTTCGGGATCGTCGTGCAATCTTGGGAGAACGCCATTACCGGTCGGGCCGTGGAAGCGGCCGCAGCGACGAGAGGAACCTCCCAGCATGGCTCGTGTCGACCCGCTGCACCCCAAGGAGTGGCCACCCCAGATGCGTGACGCGCTGGCGGCCATGAACCCGCCGGTGCGCCGCCATCCCCCGCTGCCGACCGAGGGCCGGCCGAAGGGGCTGAACGTCTTGGGCGCCTTGGCGTATCACCCGGAGCTCTCCAAGGCCTTCTTCACCTTCAACGGCCACCTGTTGTCGGCGACCTCACTGACGCCGCGCCAGCGCGAGATGTTGATCCTGCGCACCGCGGTGCTGCGGCAGGCCGAGTACGAATGGGCCCAGCATGTGGTGATCGCCGGCGATGTGGGCATCTCGCGCGACGAGGTGGCCCAGATCGCGTGGGGCCCGGACTCCTCGCTGTGGTCCGAGGCCGACGCGGCCCTGCTGCGCACCGCCGATGAGTTGGTCGCCGACGGCGTTATCGGCGACGCCACCTGGGCCACATTGAACGCGCACCTGAGCACGCAGCAGATCCTGGACGCCATCTTCACCGTCGGCGCCTATGAGACGCTGGGCTGGATGCTGCGGTCCTTCGGAGTCGAACTCGACGACGATGTGCGGGCGCACCTGACCGGCCACTGAGCCCGGACGCGGCCGCGCAGTGTGACCCGGCTCTCATGCCCTGGGCGGGCCGGCCTCCTACTACGGTCGCAGATCAAGATCGCCCTCGGGCACGATGCCTGGTCAGCGCATAATTCGTAACGTCGAATCATGACACAGGCACAACCCCTCAGGGGATCGCCGGCGGCAGCGATACCATTGCCGCGCATCAATTCTCGGCACTGGGTGGCCCGTATGAAAGCGGCGTTGCGCGCGACGTTTCTGGCTCCGGTGCAGCAGACACGCAAGAACGCCGGCCACCGCGCGGTTCAGCGGGAGGCCTTCATGGAGGACGCCGCCATGGCGCGGGAGATGTACCGGCTCTAACCGCTGGGCTGCTCCAGCACCGCGACGGCTTCGTGCAGCGGATCCGGCGAGGTCGCCACGTCGCCGATGAACGGGTGCGAAAGCTGCAGCACGAGGAACAGGTTGGTGGCGACCAGCACGCCGACGATGGCCACCATCGGGTAGTGCATCGACGGCTTTTCCACCCCGTAGATGATCGCGGTGCCCAATACCAACGCGCTGGTCAGGAAGACGACGGCCCACAGCGGCCACGGCGGTCCGTCATCGCCGTGGGCAGCCATGATCCGCACCGTCCGGGCCTGACCGACCTTGTCGAGATTGCCGAACGACGTTGCGACGATGGACTTCTGAAGGTCACCGGCCGGCACGATCTGCCCGTAGGCGCGGTACACGTCGGTCAGCGCGGCATCGGCCTGGGCCGAACGGTTGCCCGGCCACTCCGCGATGGCCGCCCGTTCATAGGTGAGCAGACGCTGCCGGATGCGTTCGGCATCGACAGCATCGAAAACCGCGGCATCCGTTGCCAACTGCACCGCGGCCGCGCCCTCGGCCCGCGCGTTGCCATCCGCTGTGTTGATGTGGCCCCACATCGCCGAGACGACGAAGCCGATAAAGAAGGCGTAGACGAATCCGATCACCCCGTAGGCGAACCGGGTGACGTCGTTGTGCTCCTCRCCGGCCAGGTGCGGGTACCGGCGCCGCACGAACCGCTGCGCCAGCAGCGCACCGCCGGCGAACAGCACGATCAGGGCGATGAGCAGCATTCCCGCCGGGACATGCTCCACCAGCCAAGCGCTCATGCCATCACATCCGCAACGTGATCGCCAGCAGCGCCAACACGCCGAGTCCGGCGAGCATCGCGGCGACGACCGAGGCGATGGAATAGCGCATCGGACCGAACTCCCTGCGCAGCGCGGCCAACTCCTGCCGGTGCTGCGCCCAGGCCAGGATCAACGCGGTGATGCCGATGACGATCATGACGGTGCCCACCAGCTGCGGGCTGACGTAGGGATCGGCCAGGCGCTCATTTTCGGACAGATACCGGAAGATCTGAAAGATGGTGAACCCGAACGCGATCAGCGAGGTCGCCGTCCGGGTCCACGCCATCAAAGTGCGCTCCAGGGCCAGCCGGTTGCGTTCGGCGGCGAGCCGGGTGTTGGGGTCCAGCGGCCGGTCGGTCATCGAGACCAGCATGACACCGGGGCCGCCGCTCACACCGTCGGCGCGCCGACCACCGACAGCAGTTGCAGCTTCTCGTAGCTTTCACTACCGGGCGCCGCGGTGAAGACCAGCAGCGTGTGTGATTCATCGGGGTCCAGCAGAATCTGGCAGTTCAGCTCCAGCGACCCGACCTCAGGATGGTTGTAGCGCTTGACCTCTCGCGGTCTGATCCCGACCTCGTGTTCGGACCACAACGCCCGGAACTCCTTGCTCTGCCCGGTGAGCAACTCGACGTAGCGGGCCGCCCTGGACTCGGGCCCACGCAGGGTGAGCACACCGCGAAGCCCCGAAACGTAGAGCCGCGAATAGAATTCGTGGTCCTCGGGTGGATGGATGTCGCGGGCCACGGGGTCGGTGAACCAGCGGTAGCCGATGCTACGGGCCGGGCCGGTGTGCCGGCACAGATCCCCGGCGAGCGCGACGCCCAGCGGCGTCTGACGCAGCGTCTCCCCCAGCTCGGTGACGATCTCGGCCGGGGTGTCGGTGAGCCGGTCGAGAATCCGCAGCATCCCGGGGCTGATGTGATCGGTGCCCGAACCCCGCACCGGCGGCCGATGCCCGRCCAGCCGGTACAGGTGGTCGCGCTCGTGGCGGGATAGATGCAACCCCTGCGCGATCGAGGCGATCATCTGCTCGGAGGGGTGCGGGCCGCGCTCGCGCTCCAATCTTGCGTAGTAGTCGGTCGACATGTGGCACAGCGCGGCAACCTCTTCGCGGCGCAACCCACTCGTGCGGCGGCGCCGTCCCCGCGGCAGCCCCACGTCCTCGGGCTGCAGTGCACTGCGCCGGCAGACCAGGAATTCCGCCAGGCCGGCTCGATCGATCATGGCTGCCATTGTCGCCCGCCGCGGATCGCGCAGCCACGGATCGTCAGGCCGTGGATATGACTGCCGATGCCGGGCAGTCTCGAACACATGACACGCGGACAGTACGACATCACCATTGCCGACCTCACCGGGCAACGAGCGGTGGTGACCGGAGCCAGTGACGGCATCGGGCTCGGCATCGCCGCCCGCCTGGCGCGGGCCGGCGCCGAGGTGATCATGCCGGTGCGCAACACCGCCAAGGGCGAGGCGGCGGTCGCCACCATCCGCTCCCAGCATCCGCAGGCGAAGCTGTCACTGGAGGCGCTGGATCTCTCCTCGCTGGCCTCGGTCGCAGCGCTGGGTGCGAAGCTGCGCACCGGTGGCGCCCCGATCCACCTCCTGATCAACAACGCCGGGGTGATGACACCGCCCGATCGTCAGATCACCGCCGACGGCTTCGAGCTGCAGTTCGGCACCAATCACCTCGGGCACTTCGCACTCACCGCGCACCTGCTGCCATTGCTGTCGGCCGGACGTGCGCGGGTGAGCTCGCAGACGAGCATCGCCGCGCGCAGCGGCGAGATCCACTGGGAGGACCTGAACTGGGAGCGCGGGTATGACGGCATGCGCGCCTACCGGCAGTCCAAGATCGCGTTCGGACTGTTCGGGCTGGAGCTCGCCCGCCGCAGCGCCGCCGCGGGCTGGGGCATCACCAGCAACATCTCCCATCCCGGCGTCGCCCCGACCAGCCTGCTCGCAGCACGTCCCGAAGTCGGACGGGACAAGGACACCACCGGCGTACGGATCATCCGCCGGCTGTCGGCGCGCGGCCTCGGCGTGGGAACGGTGGACAGCGCGAAGCTTCCCGCACTGATGGCTGCGACGACGCCCGACCCCGGCGTGTTCTACGGGCCCACCTGGCCGGGTAACGTGGGCGGCCCGCCCGGGCTGCAGAAACTCTGGAAGCCGTTGCGCGACAGCGCATCCGCTGCCCGGGTATGGGAGGTGTCGCAGGAACTCACCGGCGTGAGATTCGCGTGAGCAACCAGGATCTTCGGCGCGCGTCACGGCGTTGGTCATCCGTAGGCGGGATAGCGTCCCTCCCAGATGGCGAGTTGCTCGGCGCGGTGGCCGTGGGCGATGGCGGTCTCGGGGCCCAGCAGCATCGTGGACCCGCCTGCGCCGTCATAACGCTGCCAGGGCTCTGCGCCGCGGATGAATTCCAGCCAGTGGTCCTGAACGGTTTCTGACATCCGGCGGGCCGCCCCGTCGTCGCCGGCCAGCGCGGGCGCGGCGTCCACGTTGCCGAACACCAGTGCCAGGCACGAGTCGTGGCATGCGCCCCATCCGGCACGCGGGGAAGACCACTGCAGTTCGTAGCGGAACACCGTGTTGCCGCGCCCGGCGTGTGCGCGGACGAACTGCTCGGTCGGCGCGGTGAAGTGGTAGTCGGTGACCATGGCGGCGGCTGCCTCACGCATCGTGGGATGGTCGGCGCGGTAGGTCGCCACCACCGCGTCCGCGTCGTGACCGGCCCCGGCGAGTGCCTGCGCCCGGTCCCGCAGGTACTGCGCGGTGAAGACGCGCTCATCCAGCGCGGCATCGAAGATCCGCCACTCGTCGCGCGTCGTCCCGGCGAGGATGGGGATGGTCGGCAGGGCACGTGTCTGCGCGACCACCAAGGGGTGTTCGTCGATGACATCGCCGTCGATGCAGGGGTGGAACGGGCCCTGCGGGGGCACGAACCCGGTGTCGATACCGCCTTGTGCGGCAAGGATCTCCTCGACACCCGGTTCTCCGTCGCGCGTGAGAACACCGGTCGAGAGGATCTGCCCGGCCACGGCCGAGGCGGCCGCGGTCGAGCGCACGCGCTCCAGGCCACCGCTCTGCAGGATCGCGCGGTCGAACAGGTCGCAGCCGCCGGCGAGCAGGGCGGAGATCGCGACCGCACCGGAGGACTGTCCCGCCACCGTGATGGCGCTCGGGTCGCCTCCGAACGCGGCGATCTCCTCGCGGACCCACCGCAGCGCGTGCCGCTGGTCGCGCAGTGCCAGGTTGGTGGAGCCGGCCCCGTGCCGATCAGGCGCGTAGAGCGTGCCCAGCACGCCGAGCCGGAAGTTCAGCGTCACCACCACGATGTCGCCGCGCCGGGCCAGTCGCGAACCGTCGAGCAGCGCGGCGGATCCGTGCCCCTGCGTCTGGCCGCCGCCGTGCAGGAACACCAGCACGGGCCGGCGCTGGTCGTCGACCGCGGGCGTCCAGATGTTGAGCGTGAGACAGTCCTCGCTCATCGTGAGGCCGCGCTTGGCCAGCCGTTGCGGCGAGATGTCCTGCGGGGCAATCGCTCCGAAGGTGGTGGCCGCCCGCACGCCTGCCCAACTCGGCGGGGGTTGCGGTGGACACCAACGCCGCCGGCCCGTCGGCGCGGCCGCGTACGGCACACCGCGGAAGACGGCGATGCCCGCGCGGGCATCGCCGCGCAGCGCTCCGTACGAGGTGTGCGCGACTGCGGTCACGGGCGCTCGGTCAGGGGGTATTCCCGCGCCATCGCACCGTCGAGTATCCGGGTCAGGAAGTCGCGGCCCTTGAAGCTCACCACCTCCACCCGGAGCCCGCTGCGCGGGTCGCGCAGAAACGCCACGCCGGCGCCCGTGCGCTCCAACTCCCAACCGTCGTCCTGCAGCCGCGCGACGTCGTCGCGCCAGCGCTGCGCGTAGTAGCCGACGTGGTGCATGCCACCGAGTTTCGGTTCGGCGAAGATCGAGTCTGCGGCCGCGACAACCTCGATCAGCTCCAGATACGGCGGGCCGGACGTGGAGAAGGCGATGCGCACGGTCTGATCGTCGGCGGACCCGTCCGGACGGGTGAAGCCGCTGCGCATCTCGAAAGGTTGCGCCCAGGTGATCTGCAGGGCGTCGGTGAGTGATTGCATGGCAGCCGGCAGATCGGGGACGAGGTGGCCCACGTGATAAACGTTGTCGAAGGCCGACGCGGCGAGCGTTTCGAGAGTCGGATCCATGTCAGAACCGGTATCTGGCGCGGATGGCGTCGAAGCGTGCATGCAGTTGCGCGGCCCGCTGCTGCGGCGTGACGCGCCGGGTACCCGTCGGCAACACGGCGTCCAGCTCGGCCAGGCGCACGACCGACGTGCTGACCTCGGGCAATTGCCGACTTCCGATCACCCGCATCGTGAGGTAGCCCTCGCCGAAGCGTTGCGTGTCGATCCAGTTGTGCACGCCGGGGTCGTTGTGGGCCATGACCATTCGTACGCGGCCGTCGGAGTCGGTCGCCGCTCTGCTCGGCGTGTAGCTCACCGGCCGGTACAGGTAGTCCATGCTGTTCCAGAATGCGCCCATGTTGGTCAACATCCAGAACTGACCGTCGTCGGCGAATTCGAAGACCAACGCTTCGTCCGGCCCGAGACGCCACGGCATGGTGACGATGAGCCGGCCGCGGCGCGCGTCGCGCTGCTCCGCCGTGCCCTCGAAACGGGCACCGGGGAATGCGTTGGGCTCGGGCTCGCCGAACAGCGAGCCGATCTCCAGTTCGCGATCCGGCCAGTCCGTCATCGCCCCGGTGAGGAAGTCGCCGGCCCACTGCATCGACGCGATGAGATCCTGCGGTGTCGGCACGGGACGTGGCTCATCCATGTCGATGCGCTCGATGCTGAACTGTGCCGAGCGCTCGCTCCAGGAGTCGAAGCCCTGCCGCATGAACAACTTGCGGGATCCGGGTG